>JBOGJZ010000194.1:0-3857 GCA_050745645.1 Terriglobia bacterium
CTCGTGAAATCGGATGGACCAGAAGCAGGGCGAGCGCAACTGTAGCCAGGCAAACGATGCTTTTGATCTTCATTTGATCTCCTTATTTTTGGAAGTTGGAATTTCAGGCTGCGCTATGACGCTAAGCAGCCAGTTTTTACTTGATGGTAACTTCCGGTATGTTACCACAGCGTTGAGGCGACCGGGAACGCTGCTGAAGCGTCTAATTAATGGCCTAGTAGGAGAGAAAGCAGGCTTACGCATGAACCTTCCAGAATTTCGCAATGAACCGCTTAGCGACTTTCACGGTAACCCGGAGCACAAACGGAGGATGGAAGAATCCCTGCGTGAAGTGGCCGGAGAGTTGGGCCGGGAATATGACCTCGTGATCGCCGGCGAGCGAGTGAGAACTGCGGAAAAGTTCACCTCCGTGAATCCTGGCCGCAAGAACCAGGTTGTAGGCAGCTTCTCAAAAGCTTCAACCGAGCTAGCCGAGCGAGCGCTCGGCGCAGCGGAGGAAGCTTTCGCTTCTTGGGGCCGCTCTCCGGTCGAGCAGCGCGTGAAACTGGTGTCCGACACTGCGCGGATCATCCGCGAGCACAAATATCAGTTCGCTGCCTGGATGGTGTACGAGGTTGGAAAGACCTGGGCGGAGGCTGATGCAGACGTAGCCGAAGCCATTGACTTTGCGGAATTCTACGCCCGTGAGATGCTGCGGCTGGCGCAGCCGCGCCCACTGACCCCCGTGCCAGAGGAAAAAAATATCCTGCGTTACATTCCACTTGGCGCCGGGGTGGTGATCCCGCCGTGGAACTTTCCGCTTGCCATCACCACCGGACTGACGACGGCTGCGATTGTAACGGGTAACACGGTGGTCTTGAAACCCTCCAGCGACTCGCCGGCCACTGCCTATAAATTCATTGAAGCGCTCGAGCAGGCAGGGATGCCGCCGGGCGTGGTTAACTACCTTACCGGACCCGGCAGCAGCATAGGCGACGTGCTGGTGGCTCATCCTCGCACGAGGTTTGTTGCATTTACCGGCTCGAAGGATGTGGGCCTGCGCATTCACGAGCTTGCTTCGAAACGCGCTCCGGGACAGGTGTGGGTAAAACGCACGGTGCTTGAAATGGGGGGGAAAGATTCGATTGTCGTGGACAGCGAGACAGACCTTGATCTCGCCGTTGAAGGTGTGGCCGCTTCAGCCTTTGGATACCAGGGACAAAAGTGTTCGGCTTGTTCACGGGCCATCGTGGTGGAAAAGGTCTATGACGCCTTCCTCAACAAGCTGAAGGAGCGGGTGGAAAAAATAAACGTGGGAGCGCCGGAAGATCCTAAAAGCGACATGGGGCCGGTCATTAATGCCGAGGCGGAGAAATCGATTTTGAGCTACATCGAAACCGGCAAGAAGGAAGGCCGGCTTTTGACCGGAGGCGGGGAAGCTGCCGCAGCCGGATACTTTCTGGAGCCAACCGTCATCGCGGACGTGCCGCCCACGGCGCGCGTCGCGCAGGAAGAAATTTTTGGACCTGTGCTCGCCGTCATCCCGGCTTCGAATTTTGACGAAGCGCTCAAGATCGCGAACAACACCGAGTACGGCCTTACCGGAGCGGTGTACACAAAGAACCGTCACAAACTCGAACGAGCTGCGGAAGAATTCCACGTCGGCAATCTCTATTTCAACCGCAAATGCACAGGGGCGATGGTGGGCGTCCACCCGTTCGGCGGCTTCAATATGTCCGGCACCGACTCCAAGGCCGGCGGCTACGATTACTTGCTGTTATTCACACAGGCAAAAACCCTGTCAGAAAAAATTGTCCCGTAACGGTTATGAAAAAAAGAGGTTTGAGCGTGTCATTCTGAGCAAGGCGAAGAATCTGAATTTTTCTCTTTCCATACGATAAGCGCGTACTGATCCTGCCACCACAACTCTCATAAATTCCCGCCGATTCGCCTTCTTCCTGGCGCTCCTCTGGTCAACTTGAACCTTTGTTGTGTCTGCCGCGAGCGGAAGATCCGCAATGCGCGAGTCTATCTCCCTATGATTCCAAGCCTCACTCCATCCAGTTTTTGAGGATCAAACCAGGAGACCTTCCAACCGAACCACTGTGTGGCGGCCGGAAGGGAAAAGCGTGAAGCTGTTGTCTGGAAATTGCTCGTGCCCATCAGGAATCCGATCGGACAATTGCCAAAACGAGCCAGACGCGCGGACAACCAGGAACTCGGTGTGAGAGGGGCGCTCAGAATGACGGGCGTCCCTTTGAAGTACGCCAGCTTGGCTCCGAACCTTGCATCTGTTTTCAACTCCGGCGCTGACCAGCCGTACACATGCCGGAACAGGGCGATGCCCGAGTCCATATCCTTTACTCCAAGAACAACGATCTTAACCCCGGTCAAATCTGTACCTCTGGTGCTGGCCGAGACGTGTCCGCGATAATTTCGTGGAGTAATATCCTGGATCAGGAATGGCAGCTCGGCGCCAGGCTCTCCTCGCCCGAGGTTTGCCCTCTCCCACTTGAGCAAGATTCCGTCCGGCCTTTTTCTGGCCCCTGGAGCTGGCTTGCTGGTCTTAATGCCAAGACTCGAAATTCGCTCTACTGCATGCATGATGTCAGGAACGTAGGCCGCCCATGCGCACGAGCCAATATTTCCGTTCATGGATTTTGCCCAGTCAGCTCCCGCCGGCGCCGGAGGTTTTATAGGCGCCATGAGGCCAATGTAAGTGTGATCTGGAAAGCCGACGAGCGCCATTTGTGTAACCGCTCCTGGGTGCGGTCCACCGTAATCGGATCGGAGTCCCACGCTGGCAAAACCATGCCGCACCGCCGATAAGTTAGAAACACAGACCAGAGCGTGGTCAAGTTTGATTGCTACCGGCTCGGAGGGGGCGGGCCTCGGTTTTACGACGGCCGAGAGGCTGGCCGCGAGAACCATTGTCAAACCTAATGCAAACGCTAGAAGACGCTGAATTTTGTGATTTGCCAAGGAAATCCTCCTGGTGGCCGGCGGTCAACCTGATCTTTTCGAGCGGCGCAGCCACCTCGTTGATGCGCCAATATGCTAGCCGCTATGCACAGGCAAGTCAATGTCTTGCGCAATGCGCAAAACGGCTTGACAATACCCATCTGATCCCATATGCTTAGAAAATCCTCTGCAGGATAAATTGCAGGCAGAGAAGGTGGCGGCGCTGGTTGATTCCAGTGAAGTCATGGAGGCCCCGCAATAGGGGGCTCGTCTTCGACGGGCCATACAGTTCTTTGACAATTGAGTTGAGCATGCCACGTCAAGGCGCGAAGCATTTGTAGCGTAGGATTCATTTTTAATCCTGCGGCTTGTATTGCGGAGCGCGAAGCTGAGCGAAATGAATCTTCTCTGTGGCAAGAGAAGGCTCATTGATGTTCCTGTTTTGGACTGCCGGGTTTTTGCCGGCAATTAAAGCAGGAAGCTCTAAATTTTTATGGCGCGCTGGACGTAATCCCCGTTCACGGGGTGAGCGTAAAGAGGCGCCAGCCAAGTTTCAAACGAGAGTTTGATCCTGGCTCAGAATCAACGCTGGCGGCGTGCCTAACACATGCAAGTCGAACGAGAAAATCGGGCTGTAGCAATACAGTTCGGTGAGTAAAGTGGCGAACGGGTGAGTAACACGTAGCTAACCTGCCCTCGAGTGGGGGATAACCTGGGGAAACTCGGGCTAATACCCCATAATCTTCCGGTTGCTTAAGCAGCCGGAAGCAAAGGTCCGCAAGGATCGTTCGAGGAGGGGGCTGCGGCCGATTAGCTAGTTGGCGGGGTAATGGCCCACCAAGGCGATGATCGGTAGCCGGCCTGAGAGGGCGCACGGCCACACTGGCACTGAAACACGGGCCAGACTCCTACGGGAG
>JBOGJZ010000195.1:0-5110 GCA_050745645.1 Terriglobia bacterium
CACTCAGCCTGTCATCCTGAGGAGCCGAAGGCGACGAAGGATCTCGCAAGTCCTTAAAAATAGCAAAAGCAGATTCTTCGCTCCGCTCAGAATGACAGGGGCGGAACGTTTTTCAACAAACTGCTAAAGGCCCCGGCCAAAGATCGCGTTGAGCAAGTAAGCGGCGCCAAGCACCAAAAGCAAGACATTAGCCGCAAGCTCGATAAGCCGGTTGAAGCTCTTGTGGATTTTGCTGCCCAAGGATAGAAGCCACACTGAAAGCACTGCGGCGCCGTAGTAGCCGACGAGGCTGCCGGCAAAGAACGGAGCTATGTGCAAATAGCCCGTTTGCCGTCCCTCGGCGAGGATTGGACCCGCCAGTGTAAGCCAATAAACCCAGGTTCCCGGCGAGGTCACCTCCGCCAAGGACGCTCCGATCACGCTGGAATAGCTGACCTTTGCCCGCGCTGCCGGCAAGGCGCCTGATTTTTGGCGCATCTCGATGAGCGAAATGACGCCCAAAATCAGCAGCAAAATCCCGCCGGCGTAAGCCACATAGTGGGCGATATGCTGCGGAACGTAGTGAAAGAAGAAGAGCGTTAAGAACAGAAGAGCTACGTCGATCAATAGCGGCGGGCCGATGAGAATCAACAGGGCGCGCCGCCAGCGCGCCACCTGGGCCACCGAGAGGAGGTGAAGCGGACTCGGGACTAGTCCGCCCACGATCCCCAAGCCGGCTCCGAGCAAAAACAGCTTCATAAACCTCCTGGCGCGCCAATAAACGCGCAGCTAAAGAACACCGAATGACTACCTGCTTCGTGATTGCACGGTAGGACTTTGGAGCAGCGCTCCGCTAAACGCAGAGTGTTGACGGGTCGCGGGCGCGCAATTTTGCATTGTAGACTATTGCGAGTAAACGGTCACCGGCTTTGGGCCACGCCTGCGTCCCAGCCACGCGAATCGATCGATTTGGCAGCCCTGATTTTCCGTCTTGGTAGTGCAGGAATCGTTTTTTAGCCTGATGCTTTCGGCCGCCTGAAAAGCCGCAGCGCTTGAGCGGCGAACGCAGCGCTGCAAGCGCAAGTTCTCGCCGGCCGCGGAAATCCTTATGACCATCTTACGTCAGGTCTGCTTGAACGTCCGGCTGAGGGCCGTCTGGTGCGTGGCGCTTGCCTCCGCCGCGCTCGTGGCGCCGGTTTCCGTCCGGGCGTGGGGGCGGCAGGCGCACGAGATGATAAACGCTGCCGCCATTCATGACCTGCCTGAACCGCTGCGCTCTTACTTTCGCCGCCGTCAGTTCGATCTCGTGGAGGGCGCCAGCGAGCCTGACGCGCTTGCACGCGGAAATCCTGCTGAAGAACGGCATCATTTCGTGAATGCCGACGCTTATGGTTCTTGTCCCTTCCGCCGGTTGCAAGAGCAATTTGTGTTCAAGCGGCTGGGACCTGATCCGAATGAGGTTCGCAATGGCGACGTTATGTGGCAGATTGACCGCTTTACGGTCCGCCTCACTGTAGATTTCCGAACTAGGCAAGGAGCGCGCGCAATCCATGACGCCATTTTTGCCGCGCATTATGCCGCTGATCTTACTCAGCCCCTGCACACCGTCTCGAACTACGACGGACAGCTTACAGAAGAGCGCGGCATCCACCAAGCGTTCGAGACTGGCGTGGTAGCTTTTTACGCCGACCGCTGGGTTCTGCATCCAGCACCCGCCGCGGACCTTCGCGATTTGCGCGCCGCAGTCTTCTCTGAATTCCTGAGAAGCTACCAGGCCGCGCCGGTGATTTTCGCAGCCGACCGGGAAGCGCGAAAACGTTGGCAACCGGGTGATCCCGGCTATATTCCCGCCCTGGCCGGAACCCTCGGGACCTTCACCCGCGAGAGGTTGGAAGACGCAGCCTGCTTCGTCGCCTCGCTTTGGTATACTGCGTGGAGAACGGCGGGCAGTCCGGACTTGCAGGCTCTCGATGAGACGACGGAATAAAATCATCGCCGTGGCGATCGCGGTGGCCGCCTGCTCCTTGATTAGCATTCGGGAATATGACCGCGGCAGGACGGTCCGCCAGGAGGCTGTGGCCAGCGGCGGCGCTTCAATCCCTTGCATCGATTTCCGTCAGGCAAAGTCGCATGCCGGGGAGACAGGCTGTGTCTCCGGCTACGTCCTTCGCGCTTACACTTCCCGGTCCGGCAACACATTTCTCGATTTCTGCGCCGACTACAGGAACTGTCCGTTTTCCTCGGTGATTTTTGCCTCCGATCGCAAGAACTTTGGCAACCTCGAAACCCTGGCAGGCCGTGAAGTGCAAATTCGGGGGTTGATTACCGCCTATCAAGGGCGCGCCGAGATCGTCGTTCGCAATCCTTGGCAGCTTCAGGTTGGCCAGTGAGCATCAGCCATGAAAACTCCAACGCAACTTTTCCTGGTAATCGCCTTATGCCTCCTTCCCGCGGCAGGGCGCGGCGTCTCGAATTCCGGGGTTCCGGCAAAAACTGAGGCCGTGAAGGACGGATATGAGCTTCTTGCGCGCCGCAATTATCCGCAGGCTGAAGCAATGTTTCGCAGCGTGCTTGTGGCCGAGCCGCACTCCGTCCCAGCGGCTCGCGGACTGGCGCTCGCGCTGTGGGACGAGGGAAAAAGAACTGAGGCAGTCCAGGAGTTCACGGTTGCCGCGCGGTTATCGCCGGACGATTTCCAGGCGCACTACGACCTTGCAAAAGCGGCGTGGGATGTAGCCGAACAACTTACTCCACCCAGCGCCGGGAACACTACGAGCGCCCTGCAAGTGCAGGCGGCCGGCTATCAACAACTCGCTATTTCGGAAATGCGCCGGGCTCAGGCGCTCCGGCCTAAGGATGCCAATGTTCTGCTCAGTCTAGCTCAGTTGTATTTTGACGGCGGAAAACCGAAGGATGCACTGACGCAAGCCGCGCAAGCGGCACGGCTCGATCCGTCAAATCCGGCGGTCTTCGTTACGCTGGGCCAAGCCTATCAGGCGCAGGGCAACGAGGTTCAGGCGGCCGCCGAGTATCAAAAGGCAATCCAAATCTCTCCGCGCGACCCAGATTCCTATGTGGCCCTCGGCGAGCTCCGGGCTCGAGCCGGAAACCTTTCGGAAGCTGAAGAGCTGCTTCGCTCCGCAATACAGGCCGACCCTACGAGCGCTCCAGCTTATGCAGTTCTCGGCCAGTTACTGCTCGAAGCCCATGATCAAACCCAAGCGCAAAATCTTCTTACCCATGCCGTAACTTTGAATCCGAACGATTGGGAGAGCCAATACTGGCTGGGGAAAGCCCTGGCTGAAGCCGGGAGATTCGACCAAGCCCGCGCGCTGTTTGAGAAAGCGTTGGCGCTTCATCCAGATTTTCCCGAAGCGCGCGAGCAGCTCGCATTTCAGATGCTGAGGCGTGGAAACATGGCTGGCGCGGAGGCGCAAGCACAGGCGATCTTCACCCAAAACCCGCAGTCCCTCGAAGGCCACCAGGTCATGGCGCTGGCGCTGTGGAAGCAGCGAGATTACGATGGCTCGCTCGCCGAGTGCGCGCAGGCTCTGAATAGCAACCCCCACTCGCCGCGAACGCTTGCGATTCAGGCGCTTGACCTGTGGCAACAGCGGCGCCGCGCCGACGCCCGGCGAGCGCTCATAACGGCGGGCAAGCTGCAGCCCAAAATCCTATCTTCAAGCGTATTCTGCCGGCTGATTTTGTGTGACGCCAAAGACGTCAGTATCGTCAGTGATTTCTTGCAAAAGAATCACTGGATTTTGACCCCGCCGCCAGATTACTGAAGCGGGCCGGCTGGAGCGCCGCGCCACCTGCCCCCGATTGCGGTGGTAGTGGGTAGGATAAAAACCAAGATACAAGCGCGGAGTCTCTGAAACTCTGCGGCTGTTGGTTGAAAAAACAAAGGCCGCTACACGGCTCTGTTATTAATTTGTATTAATCTAGGCGAGGCGCGCTCCGCCGAATTGACTTCTGGTTGGAGAGGCTCGCCGCGATCGCGCCGAGCCTCTATTTTCTTTACGACTCCAGGCTACTTTTTCTCATGGTCGACGATGCTGCAAGCTTGCATCGTGCCGTTCGGATCAATAGCCGCTCTGTCCTTTTGGATGTGGCGAATAATTCCCTGCTTGTCGATCAAAAAGGTCGTCCGGTTAGCAGTATCCTTGGCAGGATTTAAGACTCCGTATTCTGCGCTTATGTTCCTGTGAAAATCGCTCAGGAGAGGATAAGTAACACCGATCTGCTGCGCGAACGCCCTGTTTGCAAACACACTGTCTACACTCACACCGAGCACCTGCGTTCCCATCTTCTGCAGTTTGGCGATATCAGCCTGATACGCCTTGAGCTCCTCCGTTCAACCTTTAGTGAAGGCCAGCACGTAAAACGCCAGCACAACATTTTTCTTTCCCAGAAATTGGTTCAAAGTCACCGGTTTGCCCTGTTGGTCCGGCAATGTAAAGTTCGGAGCTTTGTCACCCACTTGGAGCGTTACGGCCTGCATAACGGCGGGCAAAGCTAGCGCCAAAACCAAAACTGCACCAATAAATCGCGCCTTATTTTGCATGGATACTCCTTTTCAGTGGCTCCAGAAGAGAATTGGTTTACTAATTCGGGTTGCTGAAAAAATGCTTGGAGCGTGCCATTCTGAGTGAATGGAACCCTCTCCTGAGGCCAGAAAACCAAGGCCTACAGGCCTGCCCCCCGCGCCTGAAAATACGGACAAGCATTGCATGCGCCGCCACACTCAACCATAAAGATACACCCATGGGGCGTCTAATCTCTATCAGAAACCCCTGGTTTTTGCAACCGCGATGCCGCAAATCCCGCTGAGTCTTGCAGTAGTGGGTCATGCTGCTAGTGTCCCGACTTATAAGTTCGTTGGATAAGTCCGAATGTCATTCCGAGCCCGGGAATCTGCTCGCCGCCTTCCTTGTGCCCCGGCGCGGCGTTGCAACCGGATCCTCAATCTGAATCCGGAATAGGGCTTGAACTTTCGGCCTGCTGTTTATTGATTCCAAAGCGCTTTCTCGCTTTGCCCCCCCTTCGCCCCTGGAGGCCGGTTAGCGCGCCAGACCCGCGCCTTCAGCCTCTTTCCGGTGAAACAGGGTTTGCGAAAGATGAGAGCCAT
>JBOGJZ010000196.1:0-3072 GCA_050745645.1 Terriglobia bacterium
CAAATCGCGTGGTTGGAATATATTAATCACCAAAAAAATCTGGTCGTCATCGCGGTGGAAATCCACCGGCCCCAGCTTCTCGCTCATACCCCACCGGCTGATCATGCGGCGGGCGAGGCCGGTGGCCTGCTGAAGGTCGTTCTCAGCTCCGCTGCTCGTTTCGCCCAAGGCCATTTTTTCTGATGTCCGGCCGCCGAGCATGACGGTGATCCGGTCCCGCAGATAACTCTCTGACAGATTGTAGTGGTCCTCTTCCGGCATCTGCTCAGTGGCGCCCAGGGCGCGGCCGCGAGGGATAATCGTCACTTGCTCGATCGGGTCGGCATGAGGCAGCAGGCAAGCCAGCACAGCGTGGCCTGACTCGTGGATAGCCACTCGCCGCTTCTCGTCTTCATTCAGCATCGTTTCGCGCTTGGCGCCAAGCGCCACCCGAAGTCGGGCGCGCTCAAAAAAGTCCATCGCGACCTGGTCCTTTCCTTCGCGGCCGGCTAGCAAAGCCGCTTCGTTCACCAGGTTTTCCAGGTCGGCGCCGGAAAAACCCGCCGTTCGTTTGGCCATAACCTCAAGGTCGGCGTCCTCCGCCAGGGGAATATGCCGGACGTGAACTTGCAATATCTTGCGGCGAGCTTCCTTTCGCGGAAGCTCCATCGCAATTTTCCGGTCGAATCTTCCCGGACGCAGCAAGGCCGGATCGAGCACGTCAGGCCGGTTAGTGGCCGCGATCACGATGACCGCATGCCAGGGTGAAAAGCCATCCATCTCTGACAGGACCTGGTTGAGCGTCTGTTCCCGCTCATCGTTGCCTCCTCCAAGGCCGGCCCCGCGGGAACGTCCCACCGAGTCAATCTCATCGATAAAAATAACGGCAGGCGATTCTTTCTTGGCGGTTTCAAACATATCCCGCACTCGTGAAGCGCCCACCCCCACAAACATCTCAACGAACTCTGAACCGCTAATGCTGAAGAACGGCACGCCGGCTTCGCCCGCCACCGCCTTGGCTAAGAGCGTCTTTCCGGTTCCGGGAGGACCCATCAACAAAATGCCGCGCGGTAGCTTGGCCCCGATTTTTTGATAACGCTGCGGATTTTTCAGGTATTCGATGATGTCCTGCAACTCGCGCTTGGCGTTGATGAGTCCGGCCACGTCGTTGAATGTAACGTCGCTCGGTCCCTTGTGATACCTTTTCGCCTTGGACTTCCCGAAGCCGAAAATTCCACCAACGCCGCCCCCCATCTGCCGCCGCATCCGGCGTTCGGCGTACACGAAAATTCCGATGATCAGAATCCAGGGCAGGATCCAAATCAGCGCCTCCGTCCACAAAGACGTGGTCTGGACCACGGCGTTTAGGGTTACATGGTTCTTTTCGATGAGCTTCATTAAATCCGGATCATTGACCGGCGGCAGCACGGTTTTGAAAATCTTGGGCGGCTGCTTGTGTTTGCTTTGAGCTTTGGTTTTATAGACGCCGGTCACCTGTTTTCCTTCCATGGTGATCCGGGCAACCTTTCCCTGGCTGATTTCCTGCTTGAACTCTGTATAGGAGATTTGTTGCTGCTGATGCGGGCCGCGAAGGATGCTGGAAAATGCGTAGATCAGAAGGACAAGTATGACCAGGTAGATGACAAAGCCTGGCCAGTGTGGTTGGGGGCGGGGCGGGTTTAGCTTCGGACCCGGCTGCATCGGCTCCCGTTGCGCCGGTTCTGTTTTCTCCGGTACTGGATTAGGATTGCCGTTCAATGGAGGAGCGATCCTTTCTCTTCCTCTTAATTATGCTCTTCCAGTTAGATGGATTTTCCGATGCTGAGGACTCTTGCTGTTTTCGCGGCTGCTTTACGCCGCCACAGCTTGTAGCGCACGGTCCGCTCTTTGACCCCTTCGCTATGCTTAGGGCAGGCTCTGCGGCTTGTCCACGGCCCTGCGAAAAGCCGCAGCTTTACAATGCGAACGTTGCGTTACAGCCTCTCCCTGCGAGAGCGGGTGAGGGATCGTTTTCATGCTTCGGAGTGTCGCCAAGCAACATGACCGATTGCTCCAGTTGACTCGCGGAACCGCCTCTAGTATTGTTCGAGCCATTAACTTGATAGCCGCAGTAGGAGTGAGTTCGGCTCGCCGGAATGCACAGAGCATTGGCGCAACCGGCGGGCAGCGCCGAAGGAGAACCAACGATGTCTCGTGCCGCAATTCCGTCTGTTGAGCCCTGGCTGCGTTCGATCATGCGCATTGTCATTGGGTTTACCTTTTGCTGCCACGGAATGATGAAGCTGTTCGGACTTTTTGGCGGGTTGGGCGGGCACAGAGCGCACTTATTCTCGCTGATGGGTCTGGCCGGCATTATTGAAACGTTCGGCGGCTGGCTCATCTTGCTTGGCTTGTTCACCGTTCCCGTGGCGTTCATCCTCTGCGGTGAGATGGCGTTCGCATACTTCACGGTGCATATTCATCGTGGTCCTGTGCCGATTGTGAACGGTGGTGAACTGGCCGTGGTCTATTGCTTCGTCTATCTCTACCTAATTGCGGCCGGGCCGGGACCATTGAGCTTGGACAGACTGATCCGGGGCAAGTACCGCTGACCGGCGCGCGGTTAGGATTCATCGTGAGCCCTTTGTGTGTCACTCTGAGGCAGTGTAGCGCAGCGTTCGTGGTCTAACGCTGCGACTTTTCGTGGGCGCGTGGACAAGCCGCAGAGCCTGCCCTGAGCGTAGCGCAGGGGTCAAAGAGCGGACCCTGCGCTACAAATCCCGGCGCGAGCTGGGTGAGGGCTTGTCCGAAATTTTCAGGGCAGCAATGACAGGCGATCGAATGCGCCGCTTTCTTCGATTACGCGACACCAGTCTTCCGAGGAGATTGAGTGGCGTTCAGGCCGGTTGATTTTTGCGTCCTCCTTGCTTACCTCGCCGGCATCACGATCTTCGGCGCTCATTTCCGCAAACGCCAGGGTAATCTCCGCGACTATTTTCTAGGCGGGCGCACGCTTCCGTGGTGGGCGATCATGTTGTCGATCGTCTCCGCCGAAACCAGCATCCTTACCATCATCAGCACTCCCGGCATCGCCTACAGCTCCAACCTCAATTT
>JBOGJZ010000197.1:0-10585 GCA_050745645.1 Terriglobia bacterium
GCTGGCGACATTTAGGGAAAACGTCCCGAACGGTGCGAAATTGAAGTAAAGTTCTATCGGCGAAGCAGCCTATTCTTTGAATTATGCAGTGACAAAGAGAGACCCTATGAAAAGAGTTCAAAACCATTTTGAATTTACCGGCGCCGTTTTTCGAGAGGGCAAGGCGTTCGTCTCAGTCTGCCTTGAGCTTGATGTTGCTTCACAAGGCGCGAGCGCGCGCGAAGCCAGAAAGATGCTCGCTGAAGCCGTAGGTTTATACATGGAGACTTGCTTTGAGGACGGCCTCCCCTATCTGCGCCCGGTGCCTGAGCGGGAAGATCCGCGGATTGCAAAACCGCCGAACCTTGTGGAAGTCTTTCCGCTAAAGGTTGATTTCGAGGTTCATGCCGTTGCCTAAGCCTCCTGTCCTGCGGCCGAAGAAGCTTGCGGCGGCGCTCAAGCGAGCGGGCTTCTACGAAGTGCGCCAAAGCGGGAGCCATTTGCAGCTCAAACGGGGAAACTTACTGGTTACAGTGCCGATGCACCCCGGCGACGTTACGCCCTCAGTCCTTCGTTCCATTTTACGGCAAGCGCGGCTCTCCGCTGACGCCTTGCGCAAGCTGCTTTGATCTTATGAATATCTATGTGGACTCTCACGCACACCTGGACGGCGCGGAATTTGACGCCGACCGCGACCAAGTGATCGCGCGGGCGCGCGAGGCAGGCGTGCAGCATCTGATGGTGATTGGCACGGGGGCGACCTATCAGGAAATTGGCGCGGCGCTTCCCATCGCGGAGCGGATTGATGGCGCGTATTGCGCCGCCGGGATTCATCCGCACGACGCCAGGAATTTTCTCGAAAGCGATTTCACCGAGCTGCGCGAATTTGCTCGACACCCCAAGTTCCTTGCCATCGGTGAAATTGGCTTGGATTACCATTACGACCATTCGCCGCGCGAGGCGCAGCAGCAAATGTTAATCCGGCAGCTTGGATTAGCGCGAGAGTTGAAACTGCCGGTCATCATCCATTGCCGCGATGCCTGGCAGGATTTGCGGCGGATTCTTAGCGAGCATTGGAGAAGTTCCAGTCTGGGCGGCATCCTGCACTGCTTCACCGGCAACCGCGAAGACGCATTCGAAATGATCGATTCTGGATTTATGGTGTCTTTCGCGGGCAACCTGACGTTCAAGAAAGCCGACGGCCTGCGCGAAGTGGCGCGCGCAATTCCTACTGAACGGCTGCTGATCGAGACGGATAGCCCGTATCTTGCCCCCGTGCCGCATCGCGGGAAACGAAATGAACCGGCGTACGTGGCCGAAGTTCTTAAGCAATTGTCTGCGCTGCGCGGGACAGGCGAAGAGGAATTGGGAGCGCAGGTGCTGAGGAATTTTAAGACGTTGTTTGGCTTATAGCGACCGGCCAGTTATACGCGGCGGCCCGGTTTTATCTGTATATTAAGATCATCGATTCAGCTTGCCTCAGGGGTTTTATGAGAGTAGGCGCGCACACGTCGATTGCGGGCGGGGTTGAGAACGCCGCGCACCACGCGAAGAAGATTGGCTGCGACACCTTTCAGATGTTCTCCGCGAACCCGCGCGGATGGCGCACGCTCGATCCGAGCGCCGGCCAATGTGAACGGTTCCGGGAAGTTCGATCAGGCTATAAGCTTGCGCCTGCGGTGATACACGACAATTATCTGATCAATCTGGCGTCGGCGGATGCGACGATCCGGGAAGGTTCCATTGCCGCGTTTCGCCGGGAGCTGGTGAGGGCCGTCGCATTAGGAGTGGAGTTTCTGGTGACGCACCCCGGCAGCGCAAAGGGGACTACGCCTTCCCAGGCGATTGCCTGCTGTATTGAATCGCTCGGCAAGGCGGCCGATGGGCTGCGTCTTGATGGCCTCACCATCCTAATTGAAAATACCGCCGGTCAGGGGTCGGTGATTGGCCGGACCTTTGAGGAAGTGGCGGAGATCGTGGAGAAAGCCGGCAGAAGCCTCCCGATGGGCGCCTGCATTGATACGGCTCATTGTTTTGCGGCAGGCTATCCCATTCATACGACGGAGGGGCTGAAGCAGGTGGTGAACGGGATTGATTCAACGATTGGCCTGAAGAATATCCGTGTGATTCACGCCAACGATTCCAAATCGGCCTTCGAATCGCACGTTGACCGTCACGAGCACATTGGCAAGGGGCAAATCGGCGCGGAGGCGTTTGCGCGCATTGTTCGCCACCCGAAACTGAAATCGATTCCGTTCATCTGCGAAACGCCGGTAGATAAGCCGGGCGACGATTTGCGGAACATCCAGATGATGCGCAAGCTGGCTCAAAGACGGTAGGCAGTAGGCAGAACGCGGACGACTTTTGACAATCGACTTTTGACTTCCTTATATGGACCCTCAATACAATCCGCAAGCACTCGAAGCGAAGTGGCAAAAGCGCTGGGAAGAACTGCGGCTGTTCGACGCTGACCCAGATCCTGGCCGCAAGAAATACTACGTGCTCGAAATGTTGCCTTATCCTTCCGGCGACATCCACATGGGTCACGTGCGCAACTACACCCTGGGCGATGCCCTGGCGCGTTATAAATGGATGCAGGGATACAATGTGCTCCACCCCATCGGATGGGACGCCTTCGGCCTGCCAGCAGAGAACGCTGCGATCAAACACCAGCGGCATCCTTCTGAGTTCACTTTCAGCTACATCGACCGGATGCGGGGACAGTTGAAGCGGCTGGGCATCAGCTACGACTGGCGGCGGGAAATTGCCACCTGCGTTCCGGAATACTACCGCTGGAACCAATGGCTTTTCCTGCGAATGTTCGAGCGCGGCCTTGCTTATCGTAAAAAGAGCCGTGTGAACTGGTGCCCGCTGTGCCAGACGGTACTGGCCAACGAACAGGTGGTGAACGGCTGTTGCTGGCGGCATGAGGATACGCCGGTCGAAGAGCGCGATCTCGAGCAGTGGTTCCTTAAGATCACGGCCTATGCCGAGCGGCTGCTCAAAGACATGGATGCGCTGGTCCGCTGGCCGGAGCGCGTGCTCACCATGCAGCAGAATTGGATCGGGAAATCCAAGGGAACGCTGGTGGATTTCCGGTTGGACGGTCTCGATGAGTCTCTGCGAGTTTTCACGACACGGGTGGATACCATTTACGGCTGTTCAGCGGTGCTCCTCGCGCCGGATCACCCCCTGGTGGAAAAACTGGTTGCGCGCTCTAGTTTGCCTGGAGATCTGCGCGAGGCGGCAGCGCGCATTAAGGCTTCGGCAGCTCAAGCCCGAGCGGAAGTGAATCTAGAAAAGCAAGGCGCGCCTACGGGCTTTTCAGCCCGCAATCCTTTCAACGGTGAAAACGTTCCCGTATGGCTCGCCAACTTCGTGCTGATGGAATACGGTTCGGGCGCAGTGATGGCGGTTCCGGCGCATGACCAACGCGATCTTGAATTTTGCCGCGCCTATGGATTGCCCATCCGCCAAGTCATTGTTCCAGAAAGCGGTGAGCCGGAAGACTTGAGCCAAAGCGCATTCGTGGACTATGGAAAACTCGTCAATTCCGGGCCTTTCACAGGTCTTACCTCTGAAGAAGCCATTGACCGCATGACCAGGGAAGCCGGGCAAAAGGGGTTCGGCCAAGGCACGGTGCAGTACCGGCTTCGCGACTGGGGCATTTCACGCCAGCGCTATTGGGGTACGCCGATTCCAATTGTGTATTGCGCCGCCTGCGGCGTGGTTCCTGTTCCAGACAGTGATCTGCCGGTTGTGCTGCCGGCCAACGTGAAGTTCACCGGCAGCGGACCCTCACCGCTTTACGAAGTTCAAGAGTTTGTTTCCACGCGCTGTCCGGGGTGCGGCGGACCCGCGCGCCGGGAGACAGATACGATGGATACCTTCGTCGATTCCTCGTGGTATTTCTACCGCTATACGGACCCTCATCTCACGACCGCGCCTGTTGACGCTGAGGCCGTGCGGTATTGGTTTCCGGTGGACCAGTACATCGGAGGCATTGAGCACGCCATCCTGCACCTGATCTACATGAGGTTTTTCACCAAGGTGATGCAGGACATCGGCCTGGTCGATTTTCCAGAGCCTGTCGCCCGCTTGTTTACTCAGGGAATGGTGATTAAGGACGGCGCCAAGATGTCTAAATCCAAGGGCAACGTCGTGGACCCCACGCAGATGTGCGCGCGTTACGGGGCCGACACGGTGCGGCTCTATATGCTGTTTGCCGCCCCCCCAGAGCGCGATTTGGAATGGAGCGATGCGGGGATTGAAGGCGCTGCGCGCTTTTTGAGCCGCGTTTACCGGGTGGTGGCCAGGCATGCGGAACGGCTGCGCAGCACTGAACGCAAACCGGGCGGAAAGAAGAATCGTTGGGACCCAGCCGGGTTGACGCCGGCGGAACGGCGCCTGCTTCGTAAGACCCATCAGGCCTTGGGGCACGTCACGGAAGACATGGAAGGGCGTTGGCACTTCAATACCGACGTGGCCATGGCGATGGAGTTGGCGAACGAGGTGACGGAGCTAGAGGCGATGGTTGATGCAATCCGTCCTGAAATCTTCAAAGAATCGCTGGAATCTTTGGTCCTGATGCTTTCGCTTTTCGCCCCGCACATTGCTGATGAGCTGTGGGAGGGTTTGGGCCATGCCCAGCCGGTTCTGCGCGCGGCGTGGCCAACTGCCGACCCGGAACTTTCGGCGGAAGAAGACCTGGAGATGCCCGTTCAGGTGAACGGCAGGCTGCGCGGCCGGATCAGGGTCGCGGCGGGCATGAGCGAAGAAGAGATTCAGTCCCGGGCGCGCGTGGACCAAAAAGTGGCGCAACATCTGAACGGAAAACAAGTGGTGAAAGTGATTGTGGTGCCCGGTAAGCTCGTGAGTATTGTTACGAAATGACCGTGATGAATTCTATCCGCCCCGTTGTCGTGGTTGATTTTGGCTCGCAATACACACAACTGATTGCCCGCCGCATCCGAGAGATGCACGTCGCCGCGGTGATCGTACCCTGCACCAAGCCGTTCGAGGAAATTGAGGCGATGGAACCGCCGGGAGTTATTCTTTCGGGCGGCCCCGCGTCCGTGTATGACGACGCATCGCCTAAGGCCGACAAGCGGATTCTGCAACTGGGCGTACCCGCGCTCGGCATCTGTTACGGCTTCCAATGGATGGCGGCAGCACTCGGCGGAACCGTTGAGCCTGCCGCGCGGCGTGAATACGGGTTCGCTGAGCTGGAAATTTCAGAGACTACCGCGCTGCTAGCCGGGTTGCCTTCTCCTTTGCGCATCTGGAATAGCCACGGCGACCACGTGACTGCCGTGCCGTCTGGGTTCACCGTAACCGGCAGAACCGAAAATGCAATTTCGGTCATGGAAAACCGGGACGCCAAAATGTACGCCGTCGAATTTCATCCCGAGGTCAAGCATACCGATCACGGTGATGAGATTATCAGGAGATTCGTTTTTGACATCTGCGGCGTGAAGCCAAACTGGTTTCCGTCTTCGTTCATTGAGACGACGGTGCAGTCCATCAGGGAGCGGGTTGGAGAAGAGCGCGTCATTTGCGCGCTTTCCGGAGGCGTGGATTCACTGGTCGCAGCGACGCTCGTGAGCCGCGCCATCGGCGACCGCTTGACGTGCATTTTCGTCAACAACGGGTTGTTGCGCCAGAACGAGTTTGAGAAGGTGACGGCAGCGCTCACGCGCCAGGCCCACCTGAACGTTCGCGCGGTGGATCAATCGGCCCGTTTTTTGGCCCGCTTGCACGGCGTAATTGACCCTGAAGAAAAGCGCAAGATAATCGGCGAAGAATTCATCCGTGTTTTCGAAGAGGAAGCCATGAAGCTGGGTCCTATTCGATTCTTGGTTCAGGGCACGCTGTATCCAGACGTCATTGAATCAGTTTCTGTGAAAGGCCCTGCCGCTACCATTAAAAGCCACCACAACGTCGGCGGTTTGCCTCTGGATCTGAAATTCGAATTGGTCGAACCACTCCGCGAGCTCTTTAAGGACGAAGTGCGTCTGGTGGGGAGGGAACTCGGGTTGGGTGATGGTTTGACCGGCCGCCAGCCGTTCCCGGGACCAGGGTTGGCGATACGCATTATGGGAGAGGTAACCGAAGACCGCCTCCGGATGGTGCGCGAGGCGGACACCATACTGCAGGAAGAAGTACGCAGAGCAGGCCTTTATCGTTGCTTGTGGCAATCGTTTGCGGTGCTGTTGCCAGTGTTCACTGTTGGCGTGATGGGGGATGCGAGAAGTTACGGATCGGTTATCGCCCTGCGGGCTGTGGAATCAGAGGATGGGATGACTGCAGATTGGGCGAAGCTGCCGCCTGACCTTCTTTCACGAATAGCGACGAGAATCGTAAACGAAGTTAAGGGAGTAAACCGCGTGGTGCTGGATATCACGTCCAAACCACCCGGGACTATCGAATGGGAGTGAGTGCACCCCTCTCTTCGATCCAAACCCTGAAGCGTGGAGCATCAGAGCAATTTACCGGCTGGCTAGCTTTTGAGCCATGTACAGCAATAACTGCCGGTCTTTTTCTTCAATGCGATCGAGAACGCGCCGCACCTTTTCGAAGAAACGGACTTGCTTTTCCGTCTCTTCATCAACAGCCATTTCTTCCGAAGACTGACGGCTGCTCAAATTGGGTAGTGGCGGGGGGTCGTCACCCTCAAAGAAAAGCTGGTAAAGGGGGACTTCCAGTGCTGACGCTAGCCTTTCCAAAGTTTCTAAGGAAGGAACGGTGTGCCCATTCTCGACCCGGGAAATATAGCAGCGCAACAACCCGGTGCGCCTCTCGATATCGCCTTGAGATAGGTTCTTCTCTTCTCTGAGTTTTCTAAGCCGGTGTCCGATAACCATAATGTGAACATCCTGTCACACTGTATCCATTTAGTCAACTAGAATTTTTATTAATGTTCAATCACTACCCCCGGGCCGCTGTAACCGCTGGAGGTCATGCTTCGTAGGTATTCACAGGAGATTGGGTACAATGGACAGCGGATGGAGAACGAGGCCCAAGACCGGCAAGAAGTTGAATGGATTGAGCGCGCACAAAACGGAGAGCAAGAAGCATTCGGCCTCCTGGTGGAGCGATACCACCAGAAGGTTTTCTCCACGGTCTTTCACATCATACGCCAGCCAGATCAGGCCGAGGATTTGGCGCAGGAGGTTTTTCTCAAGGTTTTTCGTGCAATCAGGAGCTACAATTTCCGCGCTCCGTTCCGTGCGTGGCTGGCTCGCATCACGATCAATCACTGCTATGACTTCTTGCGCCGGCAGAAATCTTCGAAGATCAGTTACTACTGGCAGTTCACTGAGGAAGGCCGGCGCATGTTGGACTCGCGCCCGGAACCCCAGGCTCGCGGCAGGCTGAACATCGAGGAAGAAACGAGTCTGAAAGACCTTGTGCGGAAATTATTGGACCGCGCCCCGCCGGAGGACCGGCTGGTGCTAGTCATGAAAGAAATGGAAGACCTTTCCATTGAAGAGATCGCCAGGAACCTTAATTGGAGTATGAGCAAGGTTAAGGTCCGGCTGCACCGGGCCAGGAAACGAATGCTAGCTGATTACAAGCGGGGACGTTAAGGAGAAAGACCATGCGTTGTGACAAACTCCAGCAACGGGTCGGTGAAATCGGGACGGAGGAATTGTCGGGAGCGGAGCGGCAGCACTTCGAAGCCTGTATTGGCTGCCAAGCATATGCTCGAGACGCCGCCATGCTGAGATCGGGCCTTCGGCTGCTGGCGCAGGAGAGCGGCCCTGCTCCATCTTGGGGATTCACGGCGCGCGTGCTTCGCCGCCTCAATGAAATTCCGGCCAGGGGACTCGCGGCCTCGGAATTTATAGAAAACGCGGGCCGCCAAGTGATGTTGGCTACCCTAATACTCGCAGTGGCCCTTTTCTTGGCCATGATTCTGCCTTCCCCAGGGCCCCTAAGGCATTCTCAACAACCCGATGCTTACTGGCCATCGACCCAGGCGGCGATAGAATACTATCCTGCTCCGGTGGGAGGCTTTCCCCCGGTACCGGCGGTTGTCGGCGTTGCCCGGGAGGCGACCTTTCACCGTTAACCTATGACGCGGCGCGCTTATCTTTATTTCGTGATTATATTCATCGCCGGTCTCGTGATTGGAGGCGCGGGAACTTATTATTACGCTTGGCAAGCCCATCTATGGCGCCATCCCTGGAATGAGAACGCGGAGATTCGCCGGATGGCGCACCGCCTAACCTTGACTCCGGGACAGGTTAGGCAACTTCGGCCCATCATAGACGATGCTGCCAAGCAATGGAGCCAGATTCAGGGCCAAATCAAACCACAGCTCGAGACCCTGCGCCAGCAGACGGACGGCAAGATCCGCCAGATTCTGGACCCGGCTCAACAGCGAAAATTCGCGGCCTTGGTGCGGAAGCACGAAAAGCACGCGAAGGACCATTAATCGCACGCAGGGATCCGCCACCCACCCCATATGTCCCTCGCAAGGTTCACACACTACAGGTAGTATCGGATTGCCTGCTCTGTCCTTGTAAGCTGCGGGGGACGTCAAGCTGCGTGTGTGAATAGGTGGAGGGTGTGAGTCCGCCAGTCTTCCTTGAAGCGGCTAAAGATGGCGAAGATGATGCGATCCACGCTCGCCGGATTGACAAACCAAACCATCGATCGCGTTCGGCGGCGTTGCAGGACTCGCCTGGCACAGCGTCCAGTACAGACGCACCGCCAAATGACGAGCCAGGGCCACCTTGGCCACGTTCCTGCCCCGCCGGAACTTCAACCGTTGATATTTGCGCCGCAGTTCGGGATCAAATGGAATCAGAGTTTCTGGAATGCGAAATGCTGCGCTACGAGAGGATCAACCGTGAACTTTGACGGGACTCTGGGGAGTGGACCTGCGGAAAGCAGTATAATCGAGCATTGAAGTTATCATCGGGAGGTTTATTCCATGTCCACACTCGCAAATAAAACATGTGTTCCGTGCAAGGGCGGCGTGCCGCCGCTTAAGGGAGCGGAGCTTCAGCAGCTTCACAACCAGATTCCAAGCTGGAGCGTTATTGACGAGCATCACCTTTACAAATCTTATGCTTTTCCTGATTTCCGGACGGCTCTTACCTTCGTGAACCGCGTGGGCGAGCTTGCTGAGCAGCAAGGCCACCATCCAGATATCGAGCTTGCGTGGGGTAAGGCTGGCTTTAAGATCTGGACGCATAAGATCAACGGTCTAACCGAGAGCGACTTCGTGATGGCCGCGAAGATCGAGGATCTGTCGCGCGGCGCGGCCTGAGCCTTTCGCCGCAAACACCCTCGCTGTGGGAACGGAAAAAGCCGCGCTTCTCGCCGCGATAGATGAGCGTCTTTGGGGGACGCCTTTTTGAATTTTGGAATCTGCGATTTCCGATGCGCGCTAGCCCAAACCACGCCCGCCACATAGCTGGTCTTTACCCATATTTTCGGCTGGACACCGGGGTGAGCATATTTTTAGGATGCCTGTTTGACGATATGCGGGCAGATCTGGAGTCCGGAGATTCTGCACCGCATTCAGCACACTGCCGGCGCGGAGCCCGGCCAGCGTGCTGTTGTTCGGAACAGGCTTGCTGGGCCTGATGTTTCTCATCCAGCGTCGTTTCCCATTTTCGATTTTGGATTGAGAGGGTTACTCCGCGGTCTTTCTCATACGGATCGGGCAAGCCGCAGACTTAAGAGATTGCTGAAAAGGTTCATTCTGTCATGCTGAGCAAGGGGACCTTTCCCGGCGAAGCCGGGAAGCATCTGCTTGCTGTATTGAAAGAGAAGAACTTAAATTCTCCGCTACGCTCTCTCGAAGGTCATCCATACCCCGTCATTCCAGCGTCAGCGGGAATCCAGGATGTTTCGTATCGTTCTGGACCCCCCGCTCCCCCGCCTTCGCGGAGGACAAGCTTCGCGGGGGTGACAGGGCACAGCGACTTTACATCTACATTAAGTGAGCCGAAGGCTCATGACATGGGGGCTCAGCAAGACCGGTCCCTTTGGTTGCGGCCAAGGCCGAGCTGCTTCCTGCGCCTCCTGGAAATTTTCTTGTCTCATGGGTCCCATTCGTCTCCTTCGTCTCGTTCGGATTTGTTAGGCTGGAGGAAGGCCATCTTATCGAATTGAACTGCCTTGAAACCATGGCTCTCATCGATCGCATACCATTGTCTCACCGAAAGAAGCTGGCGACGCGGGCGCTAGCCGGCTTCGGGGAGTGGAGAGCAGAGCGAGAAAGTGTTTTGTAATCAATAGGAGACTGGTCAAAAGTACAAGTCCTATTCCGGATTCGGATTGAGCGGAATGCATGGGTGTGACCTTGTGGCGAGCAACGGCCTTGACAAGGGTAAAGTAGGAGGGTACATTAGCACTCTAAGGGCTTGAGTGCTAATTCAAAGTCTTTGGATGCGATAGTGCATCGGTTGGGCATACCTACTTAAGTTAAGCCTCGGACTGAATCCAAGTCTGTCGTGCGGTAAAAGAGGGGCAAGGCTCCTCGGCGGTTTTTCCGCGCCAGTCCGGCGAATACCAGGAAAGGAGTCAACACGATGAACGTAAGACCTCTTCATGATCGAATTCTGATCAAGCGCGTTGAGGAAAAGGA
>JBOGJZ010000198.1:0-8423 GCA_050745645.1 Terriglobia bacterium
CACAAGTATTGGGCCAGCCCTCTAGCAGCTTACTGAAAAAGGGCTTGGGCTGTGTCATTCTGAGCGCAGCGAAGAATCTAAGCTCTTCCGCTTCAATGCGACAAGCAGATGCTTCGCTCCGCTCAGCATGACAGGATCGGTTTTTTCGGCAACCTGCCAGGTGAAAAGAATGGCGACCAATGAATGTCCACACTGCGGCGGCACAGGCTGGAAACCGGTTGAGAACGACGGCGTGCGGCGCGTCATCCGCTGCAGTTGTATTGAAGCTCGCCGCACCGGGCAATTGCTCGCTCAATCGCGTATTCCGCGGCGCTATGAACATTGCGCTTTTGAAAACTTTGACGTCCGTAAAGATCGCGCGAGCGGCCAGCCCAACCGCTTCCTGGAATTTGCCAAGATTTATGCACAGCGATTTGTCCAGGAGTATCCAACGGATTTGGGTTTGCTGTTTATCGGTCCAACTGGAGTTGGCAAAACGCATCTCGCTGTCGCCGTGCTGCGCGAGTTGATGCTGCAAAAGAACGTTCCTTGCCTTTTCTATGATTTCCGCGACCTGCTCAAGACGATTCAAGACAGCTACAATCCGGTCTCCCAATCATCTGAACTGCGCGTGCTTCAACCGGTGCTCGACGCCGAAGTACTTTTGCTCGATGAGCTGGCGGCGCTCAATCCCAGCGACTGGGTGAAGGATACGCTCGCCTTCATCATCAACTCGCGATACAACGCCAAAAAGGTCACGCTCATTACGACCACGCTTCCGTTCGGCAACGGGGCCGCCCGCGGGGAAGTGCGAGCGCCGTCCGGGGAGACAGTGCCGGACACGGAAAAGGCCCTGAATCAATACGGAGTCACGCTGCGGTCACGGCTGTACGAGATGTGCAAGGTGGTCGAAATCCAGTCGGATGATTACCGCAGAGCGATCAGGCACGTGCGGCCTACGTTCGACGGAGAGGATGTTTAATAATGCAGCCGGACTCCGGTCTGCGAGAGGTCCGGTTGCAGTGCTCTATCACCTTTGATCCAGCCGCAGAAACGGATTTTGAAATTTTCCCTCCAGGCAGCGCGGTTTTTGCGTTCTTCCCTGAGGAAAAGCGCGGCCTGCCGCTACAACCTTATCTCAGTTATACACGCGACTTCCGCCGCCGCCTTCGGAGGCTGCTGGGCGAACCTCCTTCCTCATCGCGGCGCTTGAATCTACGGCCGGTGACGCGGCGCATCGACTACCAATCTACCGGATCAGCCTTTGAGTCACAGTGGCTGCTCTTTCTTTTGAACCAATTCCATTATCCCCGCCATTTCCGCCGTCGCCTCCGGTTGAAGTCGCCGGCCCTCCTGAAGGTGAACCTGCGCAATCGGTTTCCACGCTGCTATCCCACGCGGCAGATGCGGCCGGACGGTTCGCGATACTACGGTCCGTTTCCTTCGCGCGCCGTGGCGGAGCGCTTCGCCGCGGAGTTTCTGGACCTGTTCAAGATTCGGCGCTGCCTTCCGGACCTGGAGCCTGACCCTTCACATCCAGGATGCATCTACTCCCAGATGCACATGTGTCTTGCACCCTGCTTTAAAGGCTGTACAGATGAAGAATATCAGCAGGAAGTACAGCGCGCGCTCCGGTTCCTTGATTCCGAAGGCGCGCAGTTGGTATCTGAGATCGAAACAGAGCGTGAGAAAGCCTCCGCAAATCTGGAATTCGAGCAGGCTGCGCATTTGCACCGGAAGATCGAAAAGGTCCGCGACGTCCAGCGGCTCAAGCCAATACTGGTTAGAGAGATTTCCAGCCTGCACGCCATCCTGATTCTCCCCGGGGCGCAGGAAAAGAGCGTGGTCTTCTTCCGGGTAACGGGCGGTGAGCTGCACGGTCCGGCGGCGCTTTCGCTTGAAGAGAATGTTTCCGCTCCCGTCTCCTTGGACCAGCAGATTCAGCAGTCACTCGGCTCGCTCGCGCCAGAGGCGGACTCAACACGCCGCCCCACGCCGCCCCGAACGCTGCCGCCTTGGGAGCATCTTAGTCTCCTCGCCCGCTGGTATTACAGCAGCTTTCGAACCGGAAATCTCGTCATGCTCCCGGCAAGCCAGGAAATTCCCCATGCCCGGCTCATCAGATTATGCCGAAAGATGATTTCCCAAACTCCTGAAGCGCCGCCTGCGTGAAGCAAAATTGTGGAACAGGCGTCTTGCCGGTGAACCACATCAGCGCTCTGGTTTAAGGCCGCACGCAAAAAAGCCAGTCGAGAACATCCGGGAATGCGGGCGGACCGGCAGGAAGCGAAACCCGAGTGAAATCGCAGCGTTCACGAGGCGCACTGAACTGTAGGCGGCTCGTTGCGCCGGCTTCGGCCAACCTTGGAGCGCTGTCCAGTCGCTTCCCAGCCCAAGCTGAAGAAAGAAAGAGCCCAAGTATCCACTTTGCACTTCGCGCAGGCCGAGAGCGCGCAAGTCCTTGGCTAGATCAGCGGGGCCAAACACGCGGTGCCGCGCCCAGAGCGGGGGAGCAAGCCGCTTCAAGACTTTTCCCTGCAGGCCCTGCAGGTTCGGAATGATGAGCACTACCCGGCCGCCAGGCCGTAATAGCTGGATGTGCTGCTCGATGGCAGCGCGCACGCCTGCGAAGTGTTCGATCAGTCCGCAGGAAAACACCAGGTCAAATTGTTCCGCTTTGAACGACGATTGGAACAGGTCCTCGCACACCACGTTTCCGTTTACGCGAGCAAGCGCCAAGTTGTCGCGCAGCAATTTGCAGCCGTTGGGTGAGAAGTCAGCGCCAAAGACATTGTGTCTAAATTTTGCCGCCAGAAAAGGAAGCACGCGAGAGCCTCCAGCCCCAAGCTCTAAGACCCGAGATGGTTCATGCCCGGCGCTGCGGCGGAGAAGCTGCACGGCCTCGTAGTCGAAGTCACGGTAGAGATGGAGACGGCTCGGACGAATTTTCTTCCACCACTGTTCCTCCCAATAACGAACATCCGTCAGTCGATCCATGTGGAGTTTACCGTGAGCAGCTTCGTGGAGCCTGCGCTGAGATTCTTCGCTGCGCTCAGAATGACACGCGAAGTCCCGGAAAATCGCCGCTTCGATCACCCGTTTTGCGGGTTCCGCCAAAATTCCCAAAGCGCTTCAAGAGGAATGGCTCTCCAGGCGGCGAGCACTACTCCGAAGAGTATGCAGCCGGCGCCGCATAGGACGCATAGGAAGAAGAATAGAGGCAATCCTCTTTCGGGCGCCTGAATCCAGCTCTTAAGCGCCCATATGACCCCTGCAGACACGAGCGCCGCCACGGCATCTTTCCCAATAAGTATCTTGAGCGCGCGGTCGAAGATGCTGCGAATGTTCGCCAGGTCCTGAGCGTAGATCACAATGCAGGTCGCCGTCAGGCTAGTGAGCAAAGCAAGCGGAATACCCTTAGGACCAAGGCGGAAGACGGCGACGTAGAGTAAATCCAGGGCCACAGTCGCCCCGTAATACAGCAGCGAAATACGCAGAAAAACGCGCATCTGATGATAGGCGAACAGATAGTAGGTCAGCAGACGAATGGCGGAAAACATTAGCAGGCTCAGACAATACAAAAAAAAGATGGCCGCCATGCGATCCGACGCTCCGGCCGAAAAGCTGCCGCGCTGAAAGATCAACCGCATAATAGGCGCGGCCAGCAGGAGACAGCAGACCATGATGGGCGTGAGCAGGGCAAGACTAATCTCCACAGTATCCCGCATGATTTTTTGCGCAGCCCCCGCGGCCCGCTGGGCGACGGCGCGGGAGAGCGCTGGCAACGCGCCGGTGCCCACGCTTCCTGCGAGAAGTTCGGCAATCGTGCTCATAATCTTCAGCCCGTAGTTGAGCGCCGTGATGGTTCCGGGAGGAAGAAACGAGCCAATCACACGCTCCACCAGCACCACAGCTTGCCAGCCAAGAGCGGCGAACAATTGGGAAGCGCCGGCCCCATGCAACCTGCGAAACGCCCCACCGGCCCCGCGCGGCGTCAAAGTGTACCGCACGGAAAACGACCAGAGAACGCTGCCGCCAAGGATGATGAGTTGAGCAAAGTAACCGGCGAAATAGCCCATGACGATGCTCGCGTCACGATAACGGTGAAAGCCAAGGACGATAAACCCGATGACCATTGCATTGCGGAAAAAACCTGCGGCCGAGCCTAATGCAAAGCGGTGCTGGCTGAAAAGAAAGGACCGGAATATCTCAGCCAGCCCAGCCGGCAGAATGACGAACATCAACCACCGCGCTAATTGCGCGGAAGCCGCTGATTGCCCCACCGTGAAGCCCGGAGCAATCAGCCGGATCAGCCACGGAGAAAGCAGCGCTCCCGCCACCGCCATGAAAGCCAGGCTGGGCGCGACGATATTCACGGCGTAGCTAAATCCCCGCCACAACCCGGAATCCTCAACCTCGAACGAGGAAAAGAACGGAACGAGAGAGAACTGGCCGGTAGCTGAGATTAAATTGGTGATGATGTAAGGAATTGTATAAGCGATATAGAAGGCATCCGAACTCCGCGAAAGTCCCAGGTGGGCGGCAATGCTGATTTCCACCAGGATGCCGGTGAGCGATCCCAGAAAAGAGAAAAGGCCCACCACCATAGAACTGCGCAGCAGGCTTCGTTTGGAAGGCATAGGCTGTTTTAATGATTGCTGCGGGCCGCCGCGCGACGGATAAGGCAACCGGAGCGGCCCCGGAGGGCTTTAGAGTTTGTGTGACGACTGCCGTTTTTGAGTTGTATCGGTTTTCATACAACCGTTCGTTGTCTCGACTCGTCGGGACAACCAAAAAGCATGAAAATGCCCCTCACCTGCCCTGGCAGGGAGAGGGAGTTTGTAGCGCAGCGTTTGTATTGTAACGCTACGGCTTTTCACAAGGCCGGGGACAAGCCGCAGAGCCTGCCCTGAGCATAGCGAAGGGGTCAGAAAGCGGACCCTGCGCTACAGAACTCTTTAACAGTTTGTTGAAAAACGTTCCGCCCCTGTCATTCTGAGCGGAGCGAAGAATCTGCTTTTGCTGTTTTGAAGGACTTGCGAGATCCTTCGTCGCCTTCGGCTCCTCAGGATGACAGGTTGAGTGAGTTTTTCAATAAACTGTTAGCGGCGCGTCAAAGGAAGAGAAGCCTTTTCCAGCGCTTCGATTCTCTCTGCGGCGAAAGGGACCGCCATAAGAAATAGGAATACCATGAGAACGGGTGACGTGCCGAAATTGAACTCAAAAAAACCCTCAGCGACCATTGCCAGCCAGCCCGCCACGGCAGCATGGGCGGCCCATGGAAAGCTTTTCAGCTTCCGGGCCAGCCGCAATGAGCCTACGAGCAAGGCGATCATGAACCATAGCCACGCCGCAAGGCACGGCAGGCCGCGTTCGGCGGCGAGTTGCACGAAATCGTTGTGCAAATGTTCGTGGTAACCCACAATCGGAACTTCCCCGGGGGGCAAATACAGGTTATAAACTTCCTTAATGTTGTTCGGCCCCACGCCGACCCAAGGATGGCGCTCTACCATCCTCAAGCCTGTTTGCCACATCTGAAGGCGTATGGCAATCGAGGGATCGCGCGCGGGGTGCATTACCGACTCTTCCCTCCGCTGCACAAGACGCGGTCCAGCCACCAGTGTGATTACGATCAGCACTGGGACCGCCCACAACCAACGCGCCCTCCAGCGAGCGATCAAGTACAGTCCGCCCACAAAGCAGCCCAACCAGACGCCGCGTGTGAGATTGAGCAATATGGAAGCCGCGATGATGGCGGCCGCGACCCATAGCGCCGCGCGCCGCCCCGTAGATGATGCGCCATCCGGCGCGCCGGGCGATGCATGAAGGCCCGCCGTTTTCCTGCGCCCAGCCAGCAGCAAAAGGGCCGCGATCAACAGAAGCACCAACATCTGCTGGCCTCCGAAGTTCATCCAGTGGCCCATGAATCCGTGGATGCGCGTTACGGTCATGAACGCATAAATGCGATGCGGGTGCTCCACGCGCACCCGGCGATACTGGAGGACGAATTGACGGGCCGCAACAACGCCCGCCACAGATGATTCCACAGCGAGAATGCTTAAAAGAAAAACCAGGTGCCTGCCGCTAACGATCAGATTAACCGTGAGCAGCAAGATCAGGAACAGCACCAGTTTTCTAATTTCAAACCCGCCCGCTGCCGGGTTTTCAGCAAAGAAGACGGAGATGACCGTGAAGAGGCAGAACAGCGCCAGAGGAATTCTGACCGGGGGGAACCCAATCGGGGGTTTTGCGCGCAGCAGATACGCGAAGTAGAACACGCCCGACAGGGCCAGGAACAACTGCGTGGCGGCCACTGACACCACAAGGGTCAGCACGAAGCCTGTAAAGAAAATGGCGGCCCAACGCGCGAGTGGATCACGCGGCAACTCCGCCTGCACCTTCGCAAGGAAATTGTTGATTGTCTCCACGAAAACAGACCGGCTGTGGCTGGGCGCCGCTCGGATCATGTCACGCCGTCATCTTGCCGGCAGCCGCGCGCATCCCGCCCACGGATTACGCCGGGGCACGAACTGTCCTGCGGCCCTGGCGTGCCGGGGCTATCATTTGTGACACTCAATACGCCGCGATCCCGGCAAAAGATTGGTCAAGAATGCGAGCGGCCTCATCTACGTCTGCCTTCCCAATATTGAGAGGCGGAGAAATGCGGAGCACGTTGCCGTAGAGCCCGCCCTTACCGATGAGCAGCCCGTTCTCCTTCGAGCGGTCCATGATCTGGTTGGTTGCTTCGGGCGCAGGCTCCTTAGTCCGGCGATCTTTCACGAGCTCTATTCCCTGCATCAACCCCATGCCGCGAACGTCGCCGATCAGAGGATATTTCTGCTGAAGCTCTTCGAGCCTGCTCCGCAAATGCCGGCCCACATGATCACAATTCTCCAGCAGCCCCTCTTTCTCAATGACCTCTATGGTGGCCCGTGCCGCTACGGAAGTCACAGGGTTGCCGCCGAAGGTCGAGATCGTCATTCCTTGAAACGCATCCGCCACTTCCGGCGCTGCGATAGTCAAGCCTACCGGAACGCCATTAGCCATTCCTTTAGCTGAGGTTAAAATATCCGGCTCCACTTCCCAGTGCTCGATCCCAAACCATTTCCGCCCTGTGCGTCCGAAGCCGGTTTGCACTTCGTCGGCAATGAAAAGGCCGCCGTACTTTTTGACGATATCGAATACGATCTTGAAGTATTCCTTCGGTGGGGTGATGAAACCGCCTACGCCCTGAATCGGCTCGGCGAGAAAGGCTGCAATGCGTCCGGAGGTTGTGGTGCGGATCACTTCTTCCACGTCGTTCGCGCACGCCACCCCGCAATCCGGATATTTAAGCCCTAGTGGGCAACGGTAGCAGTAGGGACTCAAGGCATGAGTCACGCCTACGCTGATGACGCCCCCGCGCCGCCACGGCGCCTGAGCCGTCAGTGACTTGGCAAGCAGCGAATGGCCGCTGTAGCCGTGCCGCAAGGCAACCACCTCAAAGCTGCCTGTGGCCATGCGGGCAAGCATCACCGCGGTTTCATTGGCTTCCGTGCCGCTGTTGGTAAAAAAGCTCTTTTGCAAGCGCCCCGGGGTAATCTGCGCCAGCTTCTCCGCCAGAGCCACGATTTGCCGGTTCGGGTAAACGGTTGATGTATGCTGCAGGCGGCCAATCTGCTCCTTGATCTGACGTATCACCGTGGGATTGCAATGCCCGACGCTGATCGTTAATATCCCGCCGAAAAAATCCAGGTAGCGCCGGCCCTCAACATCCCAGAGATGCGGCCCTTCTGCGCGTTCCGCCACCAATGGCTGCGTGTAATAGTTGACTACACACGGAAAAAGGTAATCCTTCTGCTTTTGGATCACTTCATCCCTGTTCATTTCCATCTCCCATGACGAAGTTTGGCGGGCTGCTCTTCACCTCGCTAAACTGGAAAAAGGGAGTTTACCATGACTCCGCGGACGAATTGACCATGGCTGCCGATTCCCGATTGCAGCGGTAGCCATTCGTTGTAGCGCAGGGTCCGCCTTTAGACCCTGCGGTTGTTACTTGAAAAACAAGAAAAAGACCGCAGCGTTGCACTGCGAATGCTGCGCTACAAACATCTTCGTTGTAGCGCAGTGGGTAGCCACGGTCAATCGTATTGTGATTGACCGTGGGCCTTTGCCCCCAACGAAACCAAAAGCCCACGGTCAGGAAAAAGCCCTGACCGTGGCTACCCTGGGTCGTCGTCCTCATCGCCGTCATCCGCAAAGGCGTCAAGCAGATTATCCAGAAAATCTTCTTCTTGATGGCGAGTGCTTGGCTTGAACACGTCGAAATCCGCGTGCGGCCCGAAGCGAGCCATCAGCAGCGCGTGCAACCCGTTCTGAAACGCCGCTTGCAGCTTAAAGGCGGCAACAAACAGCTTGGCGTCGCCCGCCACCAGCGCCAGAATCGCCTCGATTAATTCGCGCGG
>JBOGJZ010000199.1:0-3926 GCA_050745645.1 Terriglobia bacterium
GAACAATACCCGAGATATTTAAGAAAAACGGAATGATCTCCAGCACGAAATCAAAGGCTGACAGGAGGATCGCATAAGGAAGACCTAACGCCGAGAGAAACACAGCGTACGCTATAAAGGCCAATCCAGACAGAATAACGAGCGCGCGAACGTACCGGGCAAGCAGCGTATGCAGATCTGCTCCGATTCCTATTAATTGCCTGCGGCGCAGGCCCTCAGGAACGATAGTGAGGATGAAATTACGCATCTTGTCTGCATCCTGCAACAGGAAGAAGCTTAGAATTGGCACCAGAATGGCGAAGACCACGATTCGCACAGCGGCAACGGCCTTGATTGCCAGCGTAGGCATGAGAGAAACGATGTTTTGCGAATGCTCGGCAAGCAGCTTCTGAATCTCGATGATAATCATTGACTTTGCAGAGCCATGCGACTGCTGAAGCGTTGCAGTTTTCGATTGCTGCAGTTGGGAAAGGAATGCCGGGAGCTTAGCAACAAGCGTGTTCGCTTCTATCAAGACGCGGGTTCCGATTTCTACAAGCGCGAAGGCCAATAGCGCCATGACAACGATGTAGACGGCCGCCAGCGCGGGGATACGGGAACGGCCGGGCAGCCGCCGGTCCAGGTAGTCAAGCAGCGGCCACAGCAGATAGGCGAAAAGCAACGACACAATAAAGAGGAAGATGATCTCGCGGACTTTGTAAATGATGGCGAAAATCAGAAAGACAGCGATGATGGTCCATGTATAGCGGGCTACGCGAGGATCGATACCCAGCATCTAAATCCTTCCTGCCTAAGAATAATAGATGCAGGCCCGTGGTGGAAACATGCGCTGCTCAGGGCGCCGCGAGTCTGCTCCTTACCGGCTCTGCCGCGCCAGCTCTGCCAGTCTTCGATTGAGATATCGCCGCTCGACCGCGTTGGCCGTTAAGCCAAGCGCCTGCCGGTAGGCGTCTATTGCCTCTTGGCTGCGGCCGAGACGCCGTAAAATATCGGCACGCGCGGCATAGTAGAGGTGATAGGAGTGAAGTTCAGCGGATGACCCAAGCTCATCGATCAGCTTCAGCCCGGGCTCGAGCCCTTCGCTGAGAGCGACGGCTACCGCATGATTCAGCGCCACGACCGCCGACGGGTGAATTCGCGCCAGCTCGCGGTAGAGCGCCGCGATTTGTTTCCAATCCGTTTCGCGGGCTATTTGTGCTTCCGCGTGAACAGCAGCAATGGCAGCTTGCAACTGGTACGGTCCAATGTTGCCGAAGCGCAAAGCTCTCTCGAGAAGTTGCAGCCCTTCCTGGATCTGGCCGTGATGCCACAGGGACCGGTCCTGCTCTTCGAGTGGAACAAGCTCCCCGTGGCTGTTCACGCGGGCGTCACGCCGGGAATCGTGCAGGAGCATCAGCGCCAGCAGCCCGAGATTCTCTCCTTCCCGGGGCATCAGTTCGCAGAGAGTGCTCCCCAGGCGAATGGCTTCAGCGCACAAGTCGAGCCGGATCAGGCTGTCTCCTACCGTGGCCGTGTAGCCCTCGTTGAAAATCAGGTAAATGACGGCCTGAATGGAACCCAGTCGCTCTGGCAGCGAGTGCTGTGGAGGCACCTCGTAAGGGATTCGCGCGTCCTGAATCTTGCGTTTGGCTCTGACCAGCCTTTGCGCCAGCGTTGGCTCCGGCACGAGAAAGGCGCGGGCGATCTCGGGCGTGGTCAGCCCGCCTAGCGTGCGCAGGGTCAGCGCCACCTGAGCCTCAAAGTTCAGCGCCGGATGGCAACAGGTGAACATCAGGCGCAAGCGGTCGTCAGGCAGGCTCATCTCGCCGGCATCTTCATTCAGGTTGCCACCTGACCGTGCGGCTTCCGTTTCGTGAATCAGATCGCCTTCGCTGTCGCGCCGTGTGCGCTCCCTCCGGGTAGTGTCGATCAGCTTGCGGCGGGCTACGGCCGTGATCCAGGCAGGCGGGTTATCCGGAAGACCTTGGGCGGGCCAGCGCGCCAGCGCGGCGGCGAACGCTTCCTGCATGGCCTCTTCAGCAAGATCGAACGATCCCGAGAACCTGATCAGGCCGGCGATGATTCGCCCCGACTCGCGGCGGAACACAGACTCCACGGTACGACTCAGATCATCCATTGACGCCCTGCATTGCAAGGTCGTAAATTCTCGCTTTTTTAGCAAGATTTTCAGAACATGTCATTCTGAGTGTCTCATGAGCCTTCGGCTCACCCATAGTGATGAAAATCGGGGTGACTTTCGAGAGAGCGAAGCGAAGAATCTGCTTTTCCAAAGGGTCGTTCAGCAGAAGCAGATCCTTCGCGGAGTTTATTGTGAGCCTCTTCGCTTCGCTCAGAGCGATTCGAATAGGAGCGAATCGGCTCAGGATGACATTTGGTTTGGTTGCGGCCAAAGGCTGCCCGGCGCAGCTTTCCCTCGCTGTCATTCGGCTCGCGGTTGCATGTCGCGGACAGGTCTCACTTCAACACAACCCGTCCCGCCTCCACAGGAAGCGGGAATTTTTGCCGCCCATTCGAGCGCTTCGTCCAGGTCCTTGCAATCGAGCATGAAGTACCCGCCAAGCTGCTCCTTGGTTTCTGCGAAAGGACCGTCGGTAATCAGCGCCTTGCCGTTTTCCACTCGGACGGTCGTGGCGGTGCTGGTCGGTTGTAGTGGGTCTGCGCCCTTGAAGATCCCGCGTTTGCCTGTCTCCTCGATGACGGCCCGAGCCTGAGCGAGGCATTTCTGCCGGTCATCTGGCGAGAGGGCTTCCCGGGCTCGTTCATCCGTGTAGACCAATAACATGTAACGCATATCCGCCTCCTGAATGATTTTCTGCCGCGAAACTGATGATCATGGGCCGCCGCGCTTCACGAAGTTGTAGGCTTCCTTGGCAAGTTCGACCCGGTCCGCCCTTCCGGCCACGATGACGACCCACTCTCTCATCAGCCTTCCATGACCAGGGTCGAAGCGCTCGCCCTTGCCGCTGCTCACGAGTTCATCAACGCGCTCCTTTGGGAGCTTCACCACGAATTTGGCCTTTGACGACATCATCGCAAAGATTTTGCCCTTCACCTTGAGGGCGCCTGACCCGAATCCCTTGCTGCCGCCGTGCGTGACCTGCCGGTCTCCAGCAAAGGCATTCACGACCAGCGCAAAGCGGGGATCGACTCCGGCCACTTCTCCTTCCGTCTCCTTCACAATCCTCTCCATTGAGAGCTCCTTTATGTTGCCTCCTTGCGGCCGATCTTAAACGGGTCCGGGCTTCTTCTTCTGCCGTCTGGAAGGCCCTCGCCCTCGGTTATGAATTGAAGCAAGCTCTTCGCCACGTAGAAGTTCCAACCTTCTTCGCAAGTACCGTAGCACTCGATTCCCGGGACCAGTCCACGGTGGGTCATCGTCACGGTCGTTGTTCCGTTGTGGGGCGATAGTTCCCACACAACGCTGGTGCCATTCCACTCGGTCTTATTCCTGAGCCGATGCAGGTTGGAATCGGCAACTTGCCATACGATTCTTGTGTCGGGAACGGCTTCAACGATTTTGAAATTGACGAACGTTTCTCCGAAGCGAACCGTGAAGGTATCGCCGGGCCTTCGGGCGCTGCCCTTGAAATCTTTTGCCCACCATTCTGAAACGCGACTGATCTTGTCAAAGGCTTCCTTTGCTGAGATCGGCGCCTTAATGCTGCATTGGTAGTCGCCCTCCCGAGCGGTTGCTGAAGATGTAAGTTTACTCACGTATGTTTTCTCCTTTTGGTTTTGCAGCGAAGCAGAGTTTCGCATTGCAGAAACTCTGCGGCTTTCCCTTGGATTCGAGGCTACAAACCGCAGAGTTTGAAAGGCGCAAACTCTGCGCTACCGGCCTCCTCCTGCGACACGATCGGCGGAGTCTTCATGGCGTGCTGTCCTTCTTTCCGGCCCTTCTCAGGTGATGTTGTTGTGGACTGTGT
>JBOGJZ010000200.1:0-2090 GCA_050745645.1 Terriglobia bacterium
TCAACGCATCATATTGCTGCCGGACTTCATCTGTTATCGGAGCCACCGCCGGTGGGCTGGCGCCCGTCGAGGCCAGATAGAGATCGCCGGTACCGCCGAACGGGCCCGGATTGATCTTTTCGAACTCTTGGGCATCCTGACTAGCGAAATCGAAAATTTGCTTCGGCGTGTACACAATGAGCTGCTGCGGATTCAATTTGGCCACATCTCGCATATGGATCGTGAAGCGGCCAAAGAAAAGGCTCTGGTCGTAGGTAACGTGCAGCACTTGCTGAGACTGCGTGCCGGGCTTCGAGGGTGGAGAATAAATACCAGCAAGCAGGTAGAGGTCCAGTTTGCCGCCGAGGGAGCTATTCAAGATGTTGAAGAGCCGCCCCGTAGGACTGTTGGAAGACATCTTCTCCAGCTTCCGTTTTTTCTTGAACGGCATGGCCTGAGCAGGGTTCGCGTTCCACAGCGACACCACAAAAGCCCCACAGATCAGGGGGAGGACAAGAAAAACCCACTTCGATACAAGTTGCCGCATATTTCCCTCCAAGCCTTTCACAGGATCGTCGAAAATCCGTTGACCGGTTCCGCGCCGATCGAGAACCGGAGCAACGAGCCGCAGACCTCACTGCCTCGCCGCGCGCTCTACTCGAAATGATTATGTGCAAAATACTAATCCTTAAAGACCCTCGAAACAAGAGCCATTGTGGATCCTCAGTTGAACGGACGCTCCCGCCCTGTGACTCAAAAGCGACATTTCAAGTGATAATTTGACCTGTATAATGACCGGCGTTTGCTCTACCTTGACATAGGGAGATATACTTTCTAACCGTGAAGCGAAGAGTCTTTCGGATGGTCGTTTTGTTTTGGCTGGTTTGGTATATTTCCGGACCCGTCTGCGAGTTCTTCGACTTTTGGGACCCACCGCAGCAGGAAGTGCACGACGTGCTCTTTTACGCTGGCGGCGGCATCACGCTGGTGGCCGTCGGGTTCGCGTTTACGCTTGCCGTCCTGCGGAAATTCCGTGAGCGTTGGGCGCGCGCCAATGCAGCAGATCGCCACCGGCCCTCCACTACGCCGCTTTATCGCACTCCTGTTGCCTTTTACGCCATCCCCATAACTTCCATTCATTCCCCTCCTCTCCCACTTCGGATTTAGATCCTTTTGCATCCTCGCGTGTAAAAAGTTAACAGCCTCTCGCAAAGACGCCAAGGCGCAAAGAAGGGGTAGCCACGGTTAACTCGTAGTTTGAGTTAACCGTGAGTTTGTTCCCAGGAAAAAGCCCACGGTTGGAAAAGCACCAACCGTGGCTACCACTTTGCGTACCTTTGCGGCCTTGCGTGAAGTTTTGCTCGTCAACTCATTTATTCACACGCTCAGCGGCTAAAGCCGTAATTTTCTTCGTCGTGCTTCGGCACGGCTAAAGCCATGCCCTGATACAAAAGGGAACGGCCATTCAGCCTATATGAACAGTGTTGAAGTTAGAGGAAATGTTTGCCATGAAATTCGCACGACTGTCTGCAATCTTGGGGCTTACCGGAATGCTCACCCTCGGGTGTGCCGTGCAAGTCTATAAACCTGCGCCGCTTATCTCCTCAGAAACGGCTTCAATCCTCGAAGCTCGAACTCTGGATGATCCTGGCCTGAAGCAATTCATCGCGGAAAGCGCCGGACACCCGATTACATGGCCACCTACAGCCTGGGGCCTGCGCCTGCTGACGCTCGCAGCCTTCTATGTCAACCCTGACCTTGAAACGGCGCGCGCACAGGTTGCTGTTGCCCAAGCGGCGATCATCACCGCGAAGATGCGGCCCAATCCAACGTTAAGCGTTTCGCCGGGCATTCCCAGTCCGTATCTTTTCGATCTGGGTTTCGCGATTCCCGTAGTGACTGCCGGTAAGCGTAAGTACCAAATCGAGGCAGCGAAGAACCTGAGTGAGGCGGCGCGGTTGAATCTGGCCCAGACAGCGTGGAACGTACGCAGCGGCGTGCGCGCCGCGCTGCTGAACGTCCTGGTGGCCGAGCGCAGTGAAAAGCTGTGGCAAACCGAAGAGCGGTTGCAAGCGGAGCGCGCCGCCCGGCTTGCGAAACGGCAGGAAGTT
>JBOGJZ010000201.1:0-4003 GCA_050745645.1 Terriglobia bacterium
CCTTTGAGGCGGCCCAACTCACCAAGCCACCCGCTTCGCGGGGGGTGTCTGACTGTCGACGGCGGCACCTCGGCAATCTGAATCGGCGGATCTCGGTGAGTGCATAATCGCCGAGTTGCTTACCGACCTATTCTACGTGCGACGCCTGCGTTTCTCACCAGCCTGAGGTCGCACGAGATAGGCAGTATTTATGATTCCCGTGTGGTCGGCCACCCGGAAACTTACGCGCCACCGATTATTGTAATTAATTGACTTATTTACTAATTAATGCTAGTTAATGCTAAGTTATTACCTTTATCAGAAAGGCGGCTCTGCTTCATGGCGAAAACCGTGTTGGTGGCCGATGACAATCTCACCATTCAGCGCATGGCGGCTGAGATGCTTAGCAGCGAAGGCGTGGTGGTGGTGACGGTAGCGAATGGGGTGGCAGCCCTCAAAAAATTGCCGGACGCGAAGCCGCTAGTGATAGTTGCTGATGTTGATATGCCGGGGAAAGACGGCTACGAGGTCTGTGAATTCATCAAGAGCACGCCGGAGCTGCGCTATGTGCGCGTCCTGCTCGCGGTGAGCGACACCGACCCTTATGACCAGCAGCGTGGAGCGGAAGCGCATCCGGACGGCATTGTTAAGAAGCCGTTCGAGCGCGAGCAACTTGTTTCCATGGTGACGGAATGCCTGAAACAGGCGGAGGCTTTGCGGCCGCCTTCAGCCGGACCGCCGCTCGAGGCGGCCACTCCTGCCCCCGTACACCAGCAACCAGAACCAGGCGAAGGGGATGCGCTGGAACCCGCCACGCGTGAAGCAGATCCCTCCATCTCTGAATCTGCCACGGAATGGAATGACCTTGGACCAGGGCCGGAGCCTGAGCCAAGCAGTGAATCCCTGCAGCCCTCCGGCGGCTCAATTTCCTTCGAGCCTGCCGCTGAACCTTCGGGTTGGGAGATTGAGCCTGCTCCTGAGCCTGTATCACCGGACCCTCTCTTCTCTTCGGCTATTGGTTTGTCCGGAGCGGAGCATGATGAGAATAAAGATCAGAACTCGCCTTTATCTTTCGAGCCGCTCACGCCCTTTGGGGCGCAGGCCGAACCGCTGGTAAACGACTCTCCCTGGCTTGATTCGCTGAGCAACGCTGTTCAGCCGGAAACCCTTGACGCTCAGCCGGAACACCAAGAAGAATCGTCGGCCGCTGCGACGGAGGAGCCGATTGGACGGCCGCTTCTCTCCTTCTCCGCCATGCACCCCGATGATATTGGAGCAAGTGGACTGCCCGTCATGCCACGGGACGAATCGCCCTTTGAGCAGTTGGTCGATTCGGTCCTTGCTGATGACTGCTCTGCCGGTTCAACCGTTTCCCCAGCCCCGAAGCAGAACCACGAAGCTACTGTTCTGCCGCAGGACAGTTTTGAACGCCCGTCAGGCCCTGGCGAGGCTATCGAATGGATTGAAGCCGGTGAAGCTTCCGAAGCCGCGCCTCGGTTGGATCCCGGGGCGGTCGCCGATATCGTGCGAAGGGTGATCGCAAAAGTAGCGCCACCCGCGCTGCCCGCTGACGCGCTTCATGAACTCGAAACCCGTATCACGGCCGATCTGCTTTCGGACCTGAAGTTGACCTGATTACGCTCCCGCCGGCCCATCTGTTTGAACCTCTCGCTCTCTCATCGGTCATCGATAGCAGACTTTCCAGCTTTAAACTTCCAGTCAGCCAAGGTACACTCGTGTGTTGGCGATGGGCCCATCCCGGGCCAAGAAATCCGGCTCAAAGACTGGTGGCGGCAATGCAGATTGCACAACGTTCGGCTGTTTCCCGTAAGGCGCAGCAATTTACCGAATCTGTTATCCGGGAGATGACGCGGCTTGCCATGGAGCACGACGCGCTGAATCTGGCCCAGGGGTTTCCGGATTTTGCAGCTCCGGGGCCAGTGAAGGACGCGGCGGTGAGCGCAGTACGCGGCGATATAAATCAGTATTCGATCACCTGGGGCGCGCGCGACTTCCGCCGGGCAATCGCAGAGCGATTCGAGCGAGACACGGGGCTCGCGACCGACCCCGAGCGAGAGGTCACGGTTTGCTGCGGAGCTACTGAGGCGATGATCGCTTCTTTGATGGCCATCATCGATCCCGGCGATGAGGTGGTGGTTTTTGAGCCGTTCTACGAGAACTACGGGCCCGACTCAATCATATGCGGCGCGGCGCCGCGGTTTGTTTCTTTAACGCCGCCGGACTGGGCGTTCGATCCGGACGATCTGGCCGCAGCATTCAATGAGCACACACGCGCCATTATCTTGAACACGCCGAACAATCCCACCGGCAAGGTCTTCTCGCGCGCTGAGCTTGAGGCCATCGCCGCCCTTTGCCAGAGGTGGGACGCCTACGCCGTCACTGACGAGATCTATCAGTACCTGGTCTATGATGGAACCGACCATATCTCCATCGCGTCGCTGCCCGGCATGCGCGAGCGGAGCATTACGCTCAACAGCCTGTCGAAAACCTACAGCGTCACCGGCTGGCGGGTAGGATACGCAGTTGCTCCTCCTGAAGTCTCGGGCGGCATCCGTAAGATGCATGACTTCATCACGGTCGGCGCTCCCGCGCCGCTGCAGGAAGCAGGCGCTGTGGCGCTGCGCCTGCCGGATTCCTATTACCTCAAGATTCGCGACGAATACGCGGCTCGCCGCAACCGCTTTCTTCCCGCTCTGGAAAAGGCGGGCTTCCGGTGTTTCAAGCCCCATGGCGCCTATTACATCATGACGGATATCTCAGACTTTGGCTTTGAAAACGATGGGGAGTTTGCGCGCCACCTGATTCGCGAGATTGGCGTGGCGGCGGTTCCCGGAAGCAGCTTCTACAATCGGACTGAGCTTGGCCGGCAGCAAATCCGGTTCTGCTATAGCAAGACCGATGCCACGCTGGATGAGGCGGCGCGGCGCCTGCAACGGCTGGCCGCCAAAGGATGATTCCGCGGGAGATCCACATTAAAAAAGAGTAGATGCTTCGCTCAGCATGACACTTGCGGTTCGCGCGATGGCTAAGAACTCTGAGCCAGCTTACCGATCAGGCTGAACAGCGGCAGGTACATGGAAATAACTACTCCGCCGACGACCACTCCCAGGATCAAGATGATGATCGGCTCCAGGGCCGTGAGCAAGTCTCCGACGGCTGCGTCTACTTCATCCTCGTAAAAGTCGGCGATCTTCTGGAGCATGTTGTCGAGCGCGCCTGTCTGCTCGCCGACGCCTATCATTTGCACGACCATATTGGGGAAAACCGCCGTGGCCTTGAGAGGATCCACGATGGTTTGGCCAGCCTCAACCTTCTTGCGAACCTCGAAGAGCGCCTGCTCGATAACCGCGTTCCCGGAAGTGCGCGCTGTGATGTCGAGCGCTTCAAGCATGGGCACGCCGCTCGTGATGAGCGTGCCAAGCGTGCGAGTAAACCGCGCCACGGAGATCTTCCGCATCAACATGCCGAGGACAGGAATCTTCAGTATGATCCCGTCAATCACCATGCGTCCGTTCGGGGTCGCATAGTATCGCTTCAGCGCGTAAGCCAGGGCGAAAGCGCTTACAATCATGATCCAGGCGAAGTTGCCCACGATGTGGCTAAGCCCGATCACGATGCGGGTGGGCAGAGGCAGGGACGCTCCAAGGCCGGCAAAGAGCGTGGCAAAGACGGGCACCACCTTCCACAAAAGCAGCATGATCACGCCGCCCGCAATCACCAACACCGCAACCGGATAAATCATGGCGGATTGCACCGCTCGCTTCAATTTCACGGCTTTTTCGATGTAGGAAGAAAGACGCCGCAGGATGCCGTCCAGAATGCCCGCAGCCTCGCCTGCCTCCACCATGTTGGTATAGAGCTCGTCAAAAATTTTGGGATAAAGGCGCAGCGAGTTGGCCAGCGTCGCGCCGCCTTCAACCGAGCCGCGCACGCCGCGCAGCGCAGCGGCGAAGTTTTTGCTCTCCTGTTGGGACGCAAGGATTTCCAGGCACTGAACCAAGGG
>JBOGJZ010000202.1:0-11917 GCA_050745645.1 Terriglobia bacterium
AGCGCAGGTTTTCGCTTTTCAGTAAAGATGCGGCTTTTGTCGCCAAATCGGCGGACAAGCCGCAGAGTTTCTAAAAGCAAGAAACTCTGCGCTACATTCCTATCGTTGTCATTCTGAGCAGAGCGAAGAATCCCTGATGCGGGAGGGGGGATTCGAGATGACTCAAACCGCGCGAATCGCGTTTTATGATCTTGACGGAACGCTTGTGTCAAGCAATATCGTCACGCGATATTCGGTCTTGATTCGGCGGCTTCCTTCGCGCCCCGCGGCGTTATGGAAGAACCTGAGACTAGTTTCGAGCGTGCCAACCTATCTCTTGCTCGATCGCATTTCCCGGCGGATGTTCAATCAAGTCTTCTTCCAGTCGTACCGGGGCATGAGCTGCGACTGGCTGGAACAGCAGGCGGAAGACCTTTTCGAGCGGGCGATTCGCCCGGTCATTTACCCCGGAGCGCTCGAGCTGGTCAAACGGGACCGGCAGCAGGGCTTTCGCGTAGTGTTGGTCACCGGTGAGATCGGTTCGTTGCTGAAGCCAGTCGAACGCTACTTCGGTTTCGATGCCATTGTGTGCAACTCATTGGTTTTTGAAAATGGCGTTGCCACCGGCGAAGTGTCGGCGCCCCTGATCGCCGAAGAAGAAAAAGTTAAGGCGATGCAACAAGTGTGCCAGGATTATCAGGCTGAACTCGCCAAGGCCAGAGCATATTCAGATAGCTTTTCCGACGTGCCGATGCTCGCGGCTGCGGGAAACCCCTTTGCGGTGAACCCTGACGCGAGGCTCAGGAAAGTAGCGAAGACGCAAGGTTGGCCGGTTCTCGATCTCAGCAATCAAGGCAAGCAGGGAATCCGAAACCATGTCCACGTATCTTGAAACGCCTCACTCGGCGCTCAACCGGCTTCTTGAAGCCACTGAACCCGCCCCCAATGCGGTTGGCCGGAGCGCACTGGCGCCCCCCGATGGATGTGTGATCCATCTCGATGACGGAGCGCGCCCGCGCCTGATGTGGTACGGCGAGGACCTGCTCGAAGTGAAGATGCCAGCAGGCACGCGCGTGGTATATCCAAAGCCGACTATCCCGGGGCTTCTTGACCGGCAGGCCGCGGTCCGGTATGCCACCAGGCATCCAGAGGGCATGGATCCGCTCGACTCGCTCCTCAAGCCGGGCATGAAAGTCACCATCGCCATGGATGACATTTCTTTGCCGTTGCCTCCGATGAAGCGCCCCGACGTCCGGGAGTCCGTCCTGACCGTTCTGTTGGAGATGCTCGCCGCTCGAGGCGTGGATGATGTGCATATCATCGTTGCAACCTCGTTCCATCGCCGCATGACAGCTTGCGAGATCAGCCACGCTGTGGGCCGGCGGATTTTCCACGGCTATTATCCTGACCGTTTGTATAACCACGATGGCGAAGCGCCGGGCGGGATGGTGGAACTTGGCGTGACGGAACACGGTGAGCGGGTGCGCATTAACCGCCGGGCCGCGGAATCCGACCTTCTCATCTACGTCAACATCAATCTGGTGCCCATGGATGGCGGGAATAAATCGGTTGGAGTAGGACTTTGCGATTACCCCACGCTGCAGGCGCATCATACGCCGCAGACGATCCTGAAGTGCGATTCGTACTTCGACCACACCCGCTCGGAAATGGCGCGCTCCTGTGACCGGATCGGTAAAGTTATCAACGACCACCTCAAGGTGTTTCACATCGAGACCGTGCTGAATAACGCCATGTTTGATCCCCGCATGGCTTTTTTCGTGAAGAACGAGGACCGTTACAACGCTTACGACCGCATGATGTTCGGCGCTACCCGCTTCGCTTTAAGCAAGCTCCCACGCAGGCTCAAGCGGAAGGTTCTATTCAGCATTCCGGCTTCGTATGAGTTGATCGCGGCTCACGCGGGCGCGACTCTCGCCACCCACGCAAAGACTTTGGCGTACTGCTACGCTCAGTACTGCGTGCCGCTCGATCAGCAATCGGACGTGGTGGTTTACGGTATTCCGTTTGTTTCCCCTTATAACGTGAACTCGATTTTGAATCCGCTCCTTGTGCAGGTGATGGCGCTCGGCTACTTCCACAACATGTATCGAGGCATGCCCGTGGTTAAGAAGAACGGCGTGCTCATCATCACCCATCCGCTCTACGACGAATTTGATCCGCTGCATCATCCCTCCTACATCGAATTCTTTCACCGCCTTCTGCCGGAAACGCGAGACTCACTGGAATTGCAGCGGAAGTATGAAGCAGAGTTCGCCCACAACCCCGATTACATCCGCATGTATCGCACGGGCAACGCCTACCACGGCGTGCATCCGTTCTACATGTGGTATTGGGGCGAGAACGGCCGCGCGCACATGGGCAAGGTGATCGTTGTGGGCGCGGAATCAAAGCGCGCCGCAGAGTTGATGGGATGGGACGTGGCGCCCAATATGAATGAGGCGCTCGCCATGGCGCAGTCGCACGTGGGTCGCAGGCCGAGTATCACGCTGATGCATTTCGCCCCGATTCTGATGGCGGATGTGACGGGAGTGTAGCGGCGAGTTTACCTCGCCACAGGGCGGCATAAAGTCTCTACGGTACCTCCCGCTTTCGCGGGAATAACGAGTGAAGAACGTCAAATTGAGACACTGCCGCGGTTTGACATAAATATGTGTAGAACATATGCTTATATGCATGAGGACTACGATTGAGTTGGATGACCGTCTGTTTCGCGATCTGAAACGTCAAGCTGCCGCAAGCGGAACAACCTTGCGCCAGGTAGTGAATGATTTGCTGCGCCGCAGCCTGAACCGCCCCGAGCAGCGGTCTAAATACCGGTTTGACTGGAAGGTGGACCCGCTTGGAACTATTCAGCCGGGCGTGCGATTGAATGACCGTGAATCCCTGTTTGATCTGATGGACGGCCGCTGATGCGGGCCGTGGATACAAACATTCTGGTGTACGCCCGCCGCCAGGAACCGGCAGAGCATCCTGCGGCGCGGAGGCTTCTCGCTGAGCTCAGCACGGGCGAGGCTCCCTGGGCGCTGCCTTGGCCGTGTGTTTACGAGTTCCTTCGTGTGGTTACGCATCCACGAGTGTTCCATCCGCCGACACCCGTCCATGCTGCATGGGACGCGATAAATCTGCTCCTTGACTCTCCCTCCGTGGTGGTTCTCTCTGAAGGACATCTCCACCGTGCCATCCTAAGTGACCTTTTGAGCAGTTCGCCGGTGACGGGAAACCTGCTTCACGACGCGCATATTGCGGCGCTTTTGATAGAGCACGGCGTTGAGGAAATTTTGACGAACGATGAGGATTTCCGGCGGTTCCCGAGGCTGAGAGTCACGAACCCTTTTCGCTCGTAATTGGCGGGTAAGGTCTCTTGACTGTCTGTCAAACACAACAAGATGAAACGGATTCTCATCACGGGCGCTACCGGCTTTCTCGGCAAACACTTGATCGAGGAACTCGGGACGAACGAGCCTGAAACTTGCCTGCGCCTGCTCAGCCGCTCAGCGACACGGTGGGATCACGAACCAGGCATTGAGGTGGCGCGAGGCAACGTGGTTTCCAGTGAAGATGTGCTTCGTGCTGCGCAGGGCGCGAGCACGATTTACCATCTGGCTGGCGTTGTTTCGCGCAACCCGAAAGACGCAGCCCTCCTTTTTCGGACCCACATCGAAGGCACACGGAACGTTTGCGAGGCTGTTCTGCGTGCGAATGTGAAGAAGCTCGTCGTGGTTTCTTCCTCCGGCACGATCGCGGTTGGCCCGGAGCCTGTAATCCACAATGAAGAGTCCGGCTACAAGAACGACATCGTGGGTGAATGGCCGTATTACCTGAGCAAAATTTTTGCGGAAAAACTGGTGCTCGATTACTACCGGCGGCACGCGCTGCCGGTGGTGGTGGTGAATCCGAGTTTGCTTTTCGGCCCGGGCGACGAGCGGCGCTCCTCGACGGGGGACGTGGCGCTTTTTCTGGAAGGCCAGGTGTTGGCTATTCCGCGAGGAGGCTTGAACTTTGTGGATGTGCGCGACGCCGCAGCGGGTCTCCGGGCGGCCATGCAACACGGCAGGCCGGGAGAGTGTTATCTGCTGGGCGGACCGAACTGGACGTTCCGCGAGGCCATACGGGCCGTGGCGCGAATCGCGGGGCGCAGAGCTCCCTCCCTTGAGCCTTCTCTGCAGTTCTCCATATGGAGCGCCCGGCTGCTGCGCAAACTTTTTCCGCTGACCGGCAAATCGTTTCGCCTGGATGAAGCGTCCATTAGGATGTCGGCTCTCTTCTGGTATTGCGATTCCACCAAGGCCCGCAATGAGCTTGGCTTTGCCACCCGGGATCCTCTCGAGACGCTCAGAGACACGGTGCAGGACCTGATCCGCCAACTGCCTAAGCGCCGTGGCGCGGTGAGCGCAGGCGGAACTCCATCCGGGGTAACGACGGGCGCATGAATTCCAAAATCGCGGCCATCGTCAATCCACATTCGGCGGGCGGTAGAACAGGTAAACGCTGGCCTGAAATTGCGCGCCGGCTTGAACGGCGGGTGGGCCCGGTCGAGGTGCGATTCACGGAGCGGCCGGGCCACGCTATCGAGCTCACCCGGAAGCTGCTGGCGGAGGAGTTTGATCTGGTCGCCGGCGTCGGAGGCGACGGCACGTTCAACGAGATGGCGAATGGTTTCATCGAAGCGGATGAACTGGTGCGGCCAAGTTCAGTAATGGGGATTCTTCCCGCCGGGACCGGCGGTGATTTTCAGCGGATGTTTGGCTTCAACGGGTCAAACGCCTTCGAGCAGGCCCTCGACACGCTGGTGTCCGGTGAGCGCCGGTTGATCGACGCCGGCAAAGCAAAATTCATGGGGTTCAAAGGCCAGACGCAGGAGCGGTATTTTGTGAATCTGGTGAGCTTTGGAATGGGCGGTTCAGTGGCGATGCGGGCCCGGAACGCATTGGGTCTTTTCGGTGGCCGGACCGCATTCCTTTGGGCGACGTTTCGAGTGCTGCTGAGCTATCGCGGCAGGACAATACGCGTCATTCTCGATGACGCTGTTGCTCCGGCGGAGTATCACGTGACGAACGTGGCGGTAGGAAACGGACGCTTCCACGGCGGCGGGATGCATCCTTGTCCCACGGCGGTGATGGACGACGGAGTGCTGGAGGTAACCGTCATCGAGTACATGAACATGCTGCGGCTGCTCCGCGATATTCGCGTCCTTTACTCCGGTGAGATTTATCAGCATCCCAAGGCTTATCACCTGCGAGGAATCCACGTCATCGCCAGCGCTGAACAGCCCACTGATATCGAGGTGGATGGCGAACCGTTGGGGAAGCTGCCTCTCGAAATCAGCGTGCTGCCAAGGAAGCTGCCGGTGCTGATGCGCGCGGCCTCCGTGAAGTGAGGCAGCGCCTTCCTGACCTGCGTGGTGAGAAACCCCGGACATCAATAGATGAGATCAAAGAAGGTGTCGAACGCAAGATGCTGGAAGCCAATGAAGTGCCCGTAGTAAGGGGATGCGACGTTGTTATAGAGCGCGACAGGATTTTGGTGATTGGTGATGTCATAAACCTGCAGCGCGCCGCGAAATTCATGCCTTCTAAAGAAGCTCAGGTGAATAAAGGGCAGGTGAAAATTCTTACTGATCTTGAGGTCTAACGAGTAGAAGACAGGAAAGCGGCGGCCGTTTGGCTGGCCGAAGTAATTCTGCAACACGTCGTATGAGGAGTAAGGAAATCCACTGTGAATGTCAAAGAGGGGGCTCAGCGTAAGCCCCCAGGGTACGTTGAGGATGCCCCAGGTGATGACCCGGTTCGGAACGTCGGAAGGAAGATCGGCGAAGTAATCCGGGTGAATGATCGGCTGCTCGAATGGGACATACAGCGCACTCAGGGTGTTCAAGTCGCCGACCGCTGTGCTGTGAACGTAAGAAAAATTGAAATCCGCTCTTTCCCCGACGCGGACGCGCGTGGTCGCTTCAAATTCCTGATAGCGTGAAGATCCCTGATTGCTGAGCAGGAAGGCGTTCTTGTTTTCACCGAGACTTTCCGGGTTAACGATGAACTCGTGGTAAGCCTTATTCCACAGATAGCTCACGCGGAGAAGCCAGTTGGGTCTCAGTTCCTGATCTAGTTCGATGCTCCAGGTGTGGTCGTAAGGCGTTGACCCGAGGTCGTGATTGACTGGGATGATCTGCTTGCCGTTTTTTCCTATGATGCTGTATTCGTTGTCGTAAAACTGAGGCGGCCCGAGAGGCGTTCCTGACGGTGAGTAGGACGTGATGGTGCGCGTCGGGTTTTCCGTGTAGTCGGCGGCCAGCATCGGCACACGGTCGTAGAAGACGCCTGTCCCGCCGTGAATTACCGTCTCACCACTGGAACCGGGAGAATAGACGAATCCGAGGCGCGGCGCCAATGCGGCTGGGCTGCCAATGTTTTCGGTCGAAAAACGGAGTCCGTAGTCCAGGCTTAAATGATTGGTTATGACCCAGTGATCCTGCCCGTAGCCCTCGAATTCCGTGTCCTCATCACTCAGGCTCCCCGGCCCGGAGAAATCAATGCGCTGCAGGAGGTTGCCGAGCGTATCGGTAATCAATTCGGACCGCGACGTGCTATCGCCGGTGTAGGAGCGGTGAAAGTAGTCAGCTCCGGCCTGAACGTTGTGAACGCCACGCCACGTTTTTTGCGGGAAGCCATAGGTTTCGAGCAACTCCTGTTGATCCGCGAATCGCCGGTAAGAATTGAAGTAGTTGCCGCCATAACCGTTGGGCGTAAGGAGCATCGGTGCAGGACCTTGTCCATTGGCATAGGTGTCAAACTCCGTCACTTGGAACAGTGAGGTGAGAATGGCGCCCGATTTGAACAGGTAGCGGTCGGTGCCTCCTGCCGAATATCCCCGCTGCCCATAGTTCGCCGATGCGGGTTGCGGAATCAGAGCGTTGATGTTGGCGAACTGATGATGCTCCGGGAATATCCGCACATTCACTGAAAGCAGGTGCTGGGGCGATAAGATGGCTTGGAAACTGGTAAATGAGGATACTCCTTCGCGCCTGCCGATGTTATGGGGCCAGGGTAGCCCTTCCACAAACGGCCGGATCAGGCTGTACACGAAGGATTCAGAGAAATTCAGCTTGTCCTTGATGATCGGGCCCGTAAGATAGAGGCGCGGGACATCGCCTTTGATGCCATGAATGTCGCCCTGCTCGATGAATACGTCAGGAATCAAATCATTAAGTTCCCAGTGCCAGTGATCCAGAGGAGGCTTGGTTTGAATTACCGTCAAGCCGCCGGAAAACTGGCCGTATTGCGGCGGGTAGGGGGCCTTGTAAACCTTGAGCTCTTCAATAGCGTCAATGGGAACGTTGACCGAAAAGCTTCCCGTCACAGGGTCAACAAGAGGAGTTCCATCGATCAGGAGCAGGCCCTGCTCTTCTGGGCTCCCCTTGATATTGAGCTTGCCGTCCGGAGTGCGAATGACTCCAGGAATTAGCGGTAACGCCGCCTTGAATTTAAGCTGGGCGAGCGGCAGTGTCATGAGTTGATGCGCAGAAAGCGTCCTGGGGGCTGCGGTAGTCTGCATGGCGGCGACGCTGCCAGCCCGGGCATGCACGGTGATCTCCTGATGAAAAACTTCGAGTGGCAGGATAAACCGCTGCTCGGGCAGCGCCATGCCGGTTGTGATCGTGATACCGGTTTTTGAGACCGGCTGCCTTCCTACCGCGGCGCAGGTAAGGTCATAGCTACCGGGCATCAGCGCAGGAAACGCAAAGTATCCGCGGGCGTCCGTAGTGGTTTGCAGTCCTTGCTGAGGCAGCCGGAGGCCGCTCAATGAGCAGACGGCATTCTCGATCGGCGTGTTCTCATCCGCCAGGACCTGACCTTTAAGGTCGACGGTTTGCCCCAGCGCCTTGGCAGCGGTTGCGAGGCTTAGTAAGACGATGCAGGCGGCTGTGCGGAGCCATTGGTGTGGTTTAGGATTCATGGCCAGTTTGATGCGCGGCAGGATCCTGAGAGAATACGCCCCGCGAGTACCGGTGCGCCGCGCGGAAGAACAATCCAACGCATGGCTAGCTATAAGAAACGCCGGCAGCAATCCCGGTTCACAGCCGGCATTACCGCTTACCGTAGTTTAAGCGCCTTCTATGTCATGCTCGCATATCTGGGGGACCCCGTCAAAATTCGCGAAGTTTACCGTGCGATTCTTCGCTCCGCTCAGAATGACAACGATAGAACTGAACCGGCTCAGAGCGATTGGGATAGGATCGAACCGGCTCAGCATGACAGATCGGGAGATTTCCGGTAGCTTGACAAGCAAATCGATGGAAAATGGAAACCTTGGTGCGGTATCGGATCAGACTGGATGTTGAGGAGCATCAAGCTCTATCAAAAATAAAGGGCGGGTTGAGCGAACCCGCCCTCTTTCTGGATGCTGGCATACTGTTGGGTTCGTGGTCTAGACGGAAACTTTATCCGCCTCCGGTTCAGCAGCAACCTTCGTGCTCCCGATCTGCACAAGCTGAGCAGCCGGTTGCTTGAGCACGATCTCCTCGTACAACTGGCGCGCCTGCTGAGTTTCCCAGGCGGCTTTCCGGCGTGCGCGTTCTTCTTCGGCAGCCGTGAGCGGCACGTCATGCTCAACAGTGCGGACCCGGGACGCATCGGCTTGATCAACATGAAGTGAGTGCTCGTAGTTTTCCAGGCTCACGCTCTTGCCGCGGGCATAGATCTCATGTTTGCCGTGCTCCTTGTACCATTCGGCCACTGTCGCGTTCTTGTGCATGTTCTCAATGATCTTCCGCCACCCAATGCCTGTGTTATAGGCGCAGAAGGAGATTTCACCCTGTTGCGTCGCATAGGGAATGATGCACATCTCAGTCCGTCTGAAATCATAGTTGAACAAGTCCTGGAACCACATGCCGGCAATAAAGAGAAAGTTCCAGGGGTCCTGGCGCCTTTTAATGGTGTCTTCAAGGGTTCGGTCAGGTCCGGAATTGCCATAGATCTGCTTCGTTATCTCGTCGCCTCGCAGAGCAAAGGATTTGTCAAACTTCTTGAGAATGTCCACCAGGGCCAGACTGGGAGGAGCTTTGGACGGAGTGTAGTTCTTCAGCAGGGCCAGCGCCATCATGAGGTTAGAAAGCTTCTTGCCTCGTCCTGCGTCGGTGATCGACTGGATGTCGCTAATCAATCTCGGCACGTTCAAGAACTCGGGCACAGGCGCCCACTCGCCGTTCTCCTTATTGACCATCAGCGCGGTGCCGATACCGCAATTCGGGTGGCATCCGCAGCTCACCTGGCCCCACGGCGATTCCGGGCCGTGAACCAAGTCTGCGAAATCGGCGAAAGCGCTGAAGAGCGAGAGGGGGAACCAGTCACGGGTCGGCTCGGTGATGCCGAGCTGCTTTTTAACGTCCATCGCCATGTGAGAGAGCGTATAGCGCTGCCTCAAACGGCGTTCAGGGGTGATGTCCTCATCGCGGCCAGTGAAGGAAACCGGTTGAAACGAAACGAAGGCGATCTTTTTGGGATTCTCCCGCGCAAACTTGATGATGGGACCGACCTGGTCGTTATTAATGCCGTTGACGAGCGTCGTGACCAGGACAATCTCGATGCCCGCTTCGTGCATGTTGTCGATGGCCTTCAGCTTGACGTCAAACAGATTGCCTACTTGGCGATGGTTGTTGGCGTCATTGCCGATTCCGTCGAACTGCAGGTAAGCATAGCGCATGCCTGCATCAAACGCGCGTCGGCAGAATGCCTCGTCCTTGGCAAATTCTATTCCGTTCGTTGCGGCCTGCACGCTGTTGTAGCCGACCTTGCGGGCGTAACGGACGGCGTCAAGAAAGTACGGCGACATCGTCGGCTCACCGCCCGAGAACTGCACCGACATCTGGCGGCGCGGCTTGATCTTGACTGCATTGTCAAGAATCTCGGTGATATCTTCCCAGGTGAGCTCGTGGACGAACCCGACTTGGTTCGCGTCCATGAAGCAGGGATCACACATCATGTTGCAGCGGTTGGTGAGGTCAACCGTCAATACCGAGCCTCGCCCATGGAGGATGGTGCTGGAACCGTGGTTGTGGAGCTTCTCGTCATTGTGCGCCCGGATATCACGGCCGGGAAAGTTCTTCTCAATCCACTTCAGGAAGTTCACGTCCACGGACATCATGTCTTCGTAATGGCCGTGGATCGGGCAATCCTTCACCATCCAGACCTGCCCGTCCCGCTCGATGATTTGCGCCTTAATTTCGCCGACCTTTTCATTGAGGAGAGTGTTTACGTCCTGGTCGCCATTGATAATTTTATCGCGGGCTTCCTTCACGCAATCCGGACAAAGCGAGTCCGTCTCGCGAGGCCAGCCGAGTTGCGGCATAGTCTTTTGCCAGGATTTCAATAAAGGCTTATCCGACCACTTCGGCGTGAAGGTGGGACTGGGATTGTACTTGTTGAAGAACTGGATCGTGTCGAACGCCGCTCCGGCGAAGGTGCATAGTGCGCTGTCGAAATATTTCATCAGCCTCTGTCCTTGTTGTCTTGGCATTGATCCTTGACCTCCCGATTTTTGATCCCGCGCGCCATGCGCGGTAGAGTCTAACTTCGGCCACGTGGCTTCGGCGTTCTTTATTCACGCCTCGGTACCCTTCCCCTACATCCCATCTTAGGCATTCATAACGAGCCGGTTAAGCGCTTTTTGTCGAACGGCGCGATTGTGCGGTTAGACGGCATCATTTTGTTGCGAACGGGGAACATCAAAATTTCACTGATTCACATGCATCGAAAGGATTTAGGTCTCCTGGAGGCGGCTCAAGGTTGCGAATACCGCTCCAACTGGCGCAGCACGGAATTATCCCCCCGTTGTGCTGCTTCCCGGGCATGCTCCCAGGCACGGGTGTAATCACCCAGCACCGCGTATATGCGGCCGAGACTCGAATGCGGGGCCGCGTATGACGCATCCAGCTCGATAGCTTTTTTGAAATGATAGATTGCCGCCTCGGTCTGCCCCCGAAGATGGGCCAGCGTGCCCAACGCGAAGTGCGGCAGCGGGTTAGCAGGGTCGCTCCGGATCAGCTCTTGTTGTTCTCGAATTTCAGCTTCGACCCCGGCGTCGAGCGCCGGTTGGATCACCTGCTGTCTCCAGAATGGCACGGGTCATTCTCCAGGAGGTTTCGTGGTTTTCAGAGTTAGCCCTGCCTGCTTATTCAACAGCCGCTGGCATAAATGGCTCCAGTTGCCGTTCGATCTCCTTCCGGTCGAGCGCTTCCCCCGCATTGAGACCGTCGATGAGCTTTTGGATTGCCTGCTTTGCCTCTTCTTTGCGAAATCCACGGATGAACCCATCAAAGAAATGCTCTCCGGCGAGGGCTCGGCTGATTTCGAATTCCCGGTTGTGATCCTGGAGTTCGGTGAAGTAAACCACCTTGTAGCGGCCGGTATAGGTGGCCTCCCGATAGATTTCAAACATGATTTTGTCAGTTTCTAAAGCCATTCTGTCAATCTCTTGGCCTTAATTTGCGAGCCACGCCGTGTTGCTTGGCCAATTCTGTATGAAACTCTGTGTGCCGGTAAAGGGTCTCGCATTTAACTGACCCACGCGCAACTTGCCGCCCCGGGGATTTAAATCTGAAATTTCAAATTTGAAATTTGAAGAGAATGGCTGAATTCAACTCGCAACCGTTCTTCCGCTAACTCTTTCAAGTTCACTCAGAAACTCCTTGCGGTCGCGCAAGGCTTTTTCCCGCTGCCGGTCCTTTTCATTCAGATATCGCTGCCCTTTGATTTCCGTATTTTGTAGTTTATCAGCCCACGCGCGAATCTGGCGGGAAATCGATTCCGCTTGCGCCTTCAAATTTGAAATTTCAGATTTGAGATCGGCGAATTCAGGAATTCCGTCGAGCAAGCCAAGCATAGCATGGAGCGGACTTCGCCAGCAGAGCCACGTGCGATAT
>JBOGJZ010000203.1:0-13392 GCA_050745645.1 Terriglobia bacterium
CGCCATCGGCCTTCAGAACGTAGGCGCGAAAAGGTTCCTGGAAGAAAAGCTGCCTTTCCTTCGCACGCTCCAGGCGCGATGCGTCGTGAACGTTTTTGGATATTCCACCGGCGACTACGTCCGCTGCATTGAGATTCTGAACCAGGGCGAAGGCATTGACGCCTACGAGCTAAACATTTCCTGCCCCAACACCCGCTGCGGAGGCATGATGTACGGCAGCGATCCAAAGCTCACCGGAGAAGTCGTCTCTGCCTCCAAGCGAGCGGCGCGGCGGCCGCTATTCGTGAAGCTCTCGCCTAACGTCACTGACATCGCCGAATTCGCGCGCGCGTCGGAAGCAGCCGGAGCGGACGGATTAACGCTGGTCAATACTTTTGTCGGCATGGCCATTGATGTGGAGACCCGCATGCCGCGCATTTCCAATGTCACGGCCGGCCTTTCCGGCCCGGCGATCAAGCCGGTCGCGGTGCGCATGGTTTATCAGGCGGCGAGCGCCGTAAAGATTCCGGTCATGGGCATTGGCGGCATCGCCACCGCGAAAGACGCTCTGGAGTTTATCATCGCCGGCGCGAGCGCTGTCCAGGTTGGCACGGCGAACTTTTACGCGCCGGATACGGCAGTGCGGGTTGCGGAAGGCATTCGCGCCTACTGCCTGCGCCAGCGTCTGAATCTTTCTGATCTAGTAGGCAGCCTTCGCCTGCCTGAAAACCAATAACCAGTATCAGGTGATATTCCCGTTTGTCCAATAAGTTGGGCGAATGGCGAAGCAACACCCTCCTTTTTTGCGGGTGACTCCGATGAAACGTCTGAAATCGCTTCTGGGCCTGACAGTCATGAGCCTGGGAGTCATTAGCTGCTGGCCTGTAAAGGCGCGTGCAGGACCGGACAACGAAGCCGCTGAAATCGCAGCTCTCAAACGGCGCGTCGCCGAGCAGGACCGGCGCATCTCTGAACTGGAGCGCGAGGCGCAACAACTAATGGGCGCTGTGCATAAGACCGCAGCGCCGGCACCGGCAGTTCAATCGCCACCCCATAAAGCGGCTGAAGCGGTCAGGGTTCCGCCCGCTGCTCCCCAGCCGTTGGTCTCGGCAAAAAACACGCCCAAGGGCCCGAAAATTCAAATTGCGGGAATCAACGTAGGCGGCGACGTGTACCTCTATCAATACATTCCCTCCGGGGTTCCCGGCGCGCAGCCGAAGTTCGAGCTATATGCGTTTTCCGTTCTTCTTGACGCGCAGCACGGCCATTGGGGATTTCACTCTGATTACCGCCTGCGCACCACAAAATTGCGCAGCTTTTTCCCTGGCAACACGTGGCTGCAGGAAGGATACATTCGGTATGAAACCTCCTACGGCGAATTCCGGGCCGGGAGCTTTTACCGGCGCGTTGGCCTCGCGTGGGACGGATCGTTCTTCGGAAACATCCAGTATTTTGACGGCCTCAAGCTTGATCCGGAGTTTGGTGTCGGGTTTCAAGGCGCGCACGATTTTTCGTCCCGCTTGGGCGCGCATTACTCGGCGCAGTATTTTTCAACTGACGCGCGGATCAACGGCTCCCTTCCCGGGCGCGACTTTGTCTCCGAACCCGGAGCGCACGCGAAGAATGACGTCACAGCCCGTTTCGCTCCAGTCCTCCACTTCAGCCCCAGCGTTTCTCTGACGGTTGGCGGGTCGGCCGCCCATGGCGCGATTGACCGCGACTCCGGCCCGAATAACATCCGCGATCAATTGGCCCTAGACGCTACTTTGCAAACCGGTCCGCTTTTGACTTACGCCGAGGTCTTGCGGCAAAACGTGCATGGCGCGGTCGTGCTGCCGCCCCAAAACGCCACCTACGCGCTCGCCGGAATACGCTGGGCGCGCGGACGCTTTCAGCCCCGGTTCAACTTCAGCCAAGGGAATTATTTCGGTCTGAATCCGCGCCGGGAATACATTCTTCAACCCGGCATCACAGTTGAGATGGTTGACGGCTTTTACTTCATCTATGAATACGACTTCTGGCGCGCAGCCGCGATTTCCGGCAGCCAGGTTCTTGATCGCAGCCAAAACCTTGTGTTGCAGTATCATTTTTAACCGGGTAGTGCAGCCCGGCGTTTATGTATTTCAAAAGGCCGCAGGGTTCGCAGTGTAACGCTGCGGTTTTTCGTGCTGAAACAACAGCCGCAGAGTTTCGCAAACGCAAAACCCTGCGGCGCTACCGGCTCCTATCGTTGTCATTCTGAGCGGAGCGAAGAATCTCAGGACGGCATCAAAAGTCTGCCGGTGATTTCTCTGTGTCCTCTGTGGTGAAAGGCTTTTCCCGGGTCTGAACAAGACCGAACCGGCCCAGAATGACACGCTCCAAACCCTTTTTCAGCCGGCAAGCCGCTGCGAAGTAAACGAATTTCTCTATGGCATTGCTTACCGAAAATGCGCCGCACCATGATGCCGAAGCCACCGTCGGCGAACGGTTAGACCGGCTCAGATGGACGCCCTTCCACACTCGCATCACCCTGGCGCTCGGCGTGGGGTGGCTGCTTGACGCGCTCGAAGTAAACATCATCGGCAACGTGCTCGGCATACTGGAAAAGCTATGGAACATCACGGCTATTCAGGCCTCCGCACTGGTCACGGTGTGGCTGGTCGGGATCATGGTGGGCGCTCTGTTCTTCGGTTATCTCGCGGACCGCTTTGGCCGCCGCAAGCTCTTTATCCTGACGCTTCTGCTCTACGCTACTTGTACCGTGATCTCCGCGCTTTCTCCCGGTTACTTCTTCTTCCTGGTTTTCCGCTTCCTCACCGCGATTGGCGTGGGCGCAGAATATTCGGCCATTAACGCCGCAATCGGCGAAATCATCCCAGCGCGCTATCGCGGGCGGGCAAGCGCCGCCGTCATGAACTTCTGGCCGCTCGGGGCGCTCGTGGCCGCCGGCCTGACGCTGTATTTCATCAACCTGCTGCCGCCATCGGTCGGCTGGCGGGTTGCGTTCGGGATGGGCGCGGTGGTCGCCGTATTTACCGTGTGGGCTCGCAGAATCCTTCCCGAATCGCCTCGCTGGCTGCTGCGCCGGGGCCGCCGCCAGGAAGCGCTCTCGGTAATGGCTCAGATAGAATCGGGCGCCGCGCGCTTTGAAGCTCCCGTTGTTGCTGGACTAGCAGAGACGCAGACCCGCAGCTTTTTCGAGCAGCTCTCTCATTTGCTGCGTCACTATCCGGCGCGCATGGCGCTGGGGGCGTTGCTCGACTTCTCCGAGGCCTCCGGCTACTACGGAATTTTTGCCTTTCTGCCGCTCGTAGTTTTGCCCCGCGTCCACATCCCGGACCAGCGCGTGCCGGTGTTCTTCATCATCGGAAACCTGGGGGCGGCGCTCGGCGGCGGCATCGCCGCGGCCGGCCTGGACAAAGCGGGCCGCAAGGTAACAGTGACCGTCTTTTATTCATTGGCGGCTCTATCGATGATCCTGATGGGCGTGGCCACGGCGCGAGGCAGTGCAGCCGGAGTGCTTGCCGCCTTTGTCATCGCCAACTTTTGTGCGACCGGAAGCTGGATTTCCGCCTATCCGACGTTCTCCGAGATTTTCCCCACCGCGCTGCGGTCTACCGGCATCGGTTTTTCCGTAGCCTGCGGCCGCATTGGCGCCGCGCTGGCGCCTCCGCTGCTGGTGCTCGTGGCGGAGCGCGCGTCGCTTACCGCTGCCTTTGCGGTGCTGGCGGCATTCTGGGCGCTGGGAGCTTTGGTAATGATACCCTGGTGCCTGTGGGGCCCGGAGGGTCGTGGCCTTTCGCTCGAAGTTTTAAGCCGGGAAGCGGAGGGAGCATAAACGAGCCGGCTGCGCCATGCTACACTGGCGTAAAAGTCAAGGAGACATGGATGACGCTCGAAGATTACAAGACCATCTTGTACCGCCAAGAAGATGGCTCCTGGGTGGCGGAAATACCAGCGATTCCCGGCTGCTACGCGCTTATGCCCGCTCGTGAGTCAGCGCTCGCCGAATTGGGTAGCGTCTTCCGGATGATCGCGGAGGAATATTCCGAGAAGGGAATTCCGCTGCCCGCCGATACCACCGAAATCGTTCATGCCTAGCGCCACGGCTCGCGAGTTTCAAAACGCCTCCCGGCGCCTGGGCTTTTCCAAAACGAGGCAGACGGGAAGTCACGAGCGCTGGAACCACCCGAACGGACGCGCAGTCACGATTCCTGTTCATGGCGGCCGAGAAATAGGCCTTCCGCTTTTTTTCAAGATTCTCCGCCAGATCGGAATTACGCAGGAGGAGTTTGAGAAGTTGCGTTGACGCCTGGCCCGGCGGTGGAGATGCCACCACCCCAATTGGTATTGAGATGAAGCATCCTGTTATCGAATTGAAACACCTCGATCATCTATGGTTTCAGGTGACGGGGACGTTGTGCAATATCTCCTGCACGCACTGCTTCAACAACAGCGGACCGAATGTGCGCACCTTCGGGTTTCTTTCCCTCGGCCATGTCCGCCAGGAGTTGAATGTTGTGGCTCGCCAGGGAGTAAAAGAAGTCTTCTTCACCGGTGGCGAGCCCTTTCTCCACCCGGAGTTGGTGGAAATGCTCAGCCTTTCGCTGGCGTGCGCGCCCACTACGGTGCTCACTAATGGAACGCTCATCAACGATCGGATGGCGGACCGCCTCGCCACCCTTGAACGTGAGTCAAAATACTCTTTTGAGGTTCGGATCAGTCTCGACGGTTACACCGAAGCCATGAACGACGCGATTCGCGGTCCGGGCGTCTTCCGCAAAGTTCTGGATGCCACCGAACGCCTGAGCCGGCGTGGGATTCTGCCGCTCGTTACCATCGTGCGCACCTGGAGCGAGGAAGCAGAGCTTTCCACGCTTGCGGGGTTCGCGCGTGTGCTGAAGCACGCAGGATATGCCCGCCCGCGCATTAAGGTGCTGCCGTCATTGCCCCTGGGCCGTGAGTTAGAGCGCAGCCCGATTCAGGACGAGGCGCTGCTCACCGAAGAGTTACTGCAAGGCTTCGACCTCGATCTGCTCATGTGCTCGAATTCCCGTGTCGTAACCGACCGCGGAGTTTGGGTATGTCCCCTGCTTGTAGAAAAGCCGGACGCGCGGCTGGGGGCGATTTTGAGTGACGCCGCTACAGACTATGCGCTGCGGCATCACGCCTGCGTGACTTGTTGGCATTACGGCTCGATCTGCGGCAACGTGAGCGCACAGATTGAAGGCCGGGGCCATGCCGAAAGCAGGTAGCGCTACACCGTCCACGGTCAATCGAGACACGATTGACCGTGGCTACCATTCCAAAGCCTGCAATCGAGAATCGGGGGCCGCGCTGTTTCTTGACACCTGACGCGATGCCGGTATCATGGTTGCAGAAGAGATAAGCGAGGGGCGTTCCACTTTGAGCGAGCAACTTCCACTTTCCGAGGCCGTCGAGCAGCTTCGCGAAGAGATGAAAAGCGAGGCGCGCGCGCTTAGCAAGCAACTCGAGGCTCTCGGCCGTGACATCGATGCCCTGCGGTCAAGGATTTGCAGTTCGCTAGCGGCGTGGGAGCGTCAAGCCAGTGAGTTCACGAAGCTGAGGACTACGGCCCAGGCTACGGCCGGCTCGTCCAGGGAACAACCGCCGCCTAGCGGCCAGGGCGGTCCGCCGGCGTCTCCCCAGTCCGATGCATCGAGCGGCAAGACCCGCGATGACGCCGCGCGGTATGCTCGGCTTCTGGTTTCCGAGATTGAGCTTTACAACCGGGAACAGGTGGCGCAAGGGCGGGCGAATCGGGATCTTTATTTCAGGCTCAAATCGGCCATCGAACGCAGCCGCCGCGCCTATGAAAGTCGCTTCAGCCGCGCCATGACAGCGCCTGAAGACTATTTTCACGAGGAACTGGTCCGCACCCTCGCGTGCAATGACTCTTCACTGTTGGGAGCGAATTTTCCTGCTCCGCCTGAGTGAACCGGCCCATCCAAATCGGCAAGCTGATTTTTCTGCTGGTGATCCTTGCTGCTGGACCCTCTGCCGCGGAAACCGGACGTGTCTCGCCGCGCCTGCACCGCCTCGCCATCCGCGCGGCGAACCGCCGCGGCTGGAGCGCGCTCCGGCGATATGCACGAGCCGCGCCGGGCCGGGAGGCCCGAGGCCTGGCCTATTTTGCGCTGGGTTATCGCGAATATGAGGCACGGCTTTACGAGCCGGCCGCAGTGGATCTGCTGCGGGCTGCTGAGACCCGATGCTTGCTCGCCGATTATGCCGAATACTATGAAGCCCTCACCGACCAGACCCTGAACCGGAATTCAAACGCGGCAGCCGTTCTCGAGGATTTTTCCTCACGCTACCCTCACAGCCCGCTGGAGCTGCAGGCGGTGAATTTGCTGGCCCGCCTCCTGATCCAGCAAGGGCATCCGCAACGCGCCATTCAGACTCTCAGGGCTGAACCGAAGGCTCTGCACCATCCGTCTTCCCTGCTGCTTCTGGCCAAAGCTTACGACGAGGCTCAAGACCTGGCCGAGGCCGCGAAACTGGCAGAACAAATCTACTATGAATACCCAACTGCGCCAGAAGCGCATGAAGCCGGAGCTGAGCTTGCGAAGCTCCAATTGCGCTTAGGCCCGCAATATCCGGCCGTTTCCGACGGGGTCAAGAATGAGCGGGCGAAGGTTTTGTTTGTTCATGGCGACGCGCGGGACGCGCTGATCGAGTACAGCAACTTGCTGTTGAACGAGCCCGAGAGCCCTTTCCGCTCGGAGTGGCAGCTAGACCGGACGCGGTGTCTGCTACGGCTTGGCCGCTATTCGGACGCGGTCAATGCTCTCCAGAGTCCGCTGCGCGAAAACCCGATGATGGACGCCGAGCGGCTTGCGCTCTTGGTGGACGCCAACGGACGGGCCGGCGACGAACCCTCCATGTTGAAGACGCTTGACGAACTTTATAAGAGCAGCCCGCATTCGCCGTTCTATGGGCGAGCGCTCGCCTACGCAGGAGGCTATTTCGCCCGGCAGGGCTTCTGGCAGACTGCCGCACAGTATTACCAACCACTGGCGCATGGCTTTCCCGGCGCTTCCTACGCTGAAGAAGCTTCCTGGCGCGCTGCGTGGTACGGTGTGCTGGCAGGCAAGACAAGCGAGGCTCGCGCCGCGATGATCGCCTATCTGAAAAACTACCCATCAAGCGAGCGCGCACCCGCAGCTCTGTATTGGCTGGGATGGATTGACGAGCGCGAAGGATCTTTCGCAGAAGTCTCAGCCTTGGAAGGGAATCTCCGGTTTGCAAACAGCTACTACGGATTCAAGGCGCGCAGCCTTCTCGCGGAGCTGGCTCGCGCGAGCGCGGACAGCAAGCGTTCCGCGCCGCCTCCTGCTGCCGCACCCCTTGCGCTGCCCGTCACGCTGCCTTCCATTCCGGTTCCTCCCCTGAAGCTGCTAAAGCAGGATGGCCTCACGACAGCGGACCTGCTTCTTGCTCCAGCCGCAACGCTCGCGGCGCTCGGCCTGAAGACGCTTGCGAATGGGTGCGCGGACGCCATCGCCGCGAACCATCGGGATAATCCGAAAGTTTTCCTTGCGCAGGCGAGCCTGCTTGCCGCTAATGGAAACGTTTCCGCGGCTTTATTCGCTGCCAAAAACGCGGTTCCGCATTACGAGAACTATCCGTTTGACGCGCTACCGGAACGAGTTTGGAACCTGCTGTATCCCAGGCGTTATTGGCCCCTGGTGCGCCGGTACGCCCGCGCCAATCATCTGGATCCTTACCTGGTCATGGGAGTTATCCGGCAGGAATCAGCGTTCAATCCCCGGGCCACGTCGTCCGCCGAAGCACGCGGGCTGATGCAGATGATGCCGCAAACTATTGAGCGCGGGGTGCGCGGCCGCTGGCGGCGGCGCAGGGTGGTGCGCTTACTATATAGCCCTCGATACAACATCCGCGTGAGCTGCCGCTATCTGCGCGATCTCTTCCGCATGTTTGGAGGCAACGAAGCCGAGGCTCTGGCCGCTTATAATGCCGGTGATACGCGGGTGAAGCAGTGGCTCGCGAACGGCAACTTGCGCGACCCGGCGATGTTTTCAGAGAGCATCCCGTTTATGGACACACGCGGTTACGTAGAATCCATTCTTCGAGACGCCGCCATTTATCGCGCGCTTCTGACCGGAACAGCCGGGTTCCGTTATAATCGGAGCTTTACTGAAAAGGAACCCCATCATGCGATACGACAACATTCTTGAAGCGATCGGGCACACTCCACTGGTCAGGTTGCACCGGGTGGCTGCAGGACGTCCCGCTCAAGTTTATGCCAAGTGCGACTATCTGAACCCGGGCGGCAGCGTCAAAGACCGCATCGGCATTGCCATGGTTGACGAGGCGGAGCAGAAGGGCTGGCTCAAGCCCGGCGGAACGATCGTCGAAGGCACTTCCGGCAACACCGGCATGGGGCTCGCGCTGGTGGCGGCGGTGCGGGGCTATAAGGCCATATTCACGATGGCCGACAAGCAATCCAAGGAAAAGGTGGACACACTCAAAGCCTTAGGCGCGGAGGTGATTGTCTGCCCGACCGCGGTGCCGCCCGAAGATCACCGCAGCTATCATTCCGTTGCGGATAGACTATCTCACGAGGTCCCGAACGCATTTCACCCTAATCAATACGAGAACCTCTCCAACCCCGAAGCCCACTACCGCACGACCGGACCCGAGCTGTGGGAGGATAGCGAAGGGCGCATCACGCACTTCGTGGCCGGCATGGGCACCGGCGGCACCATCACCGGAATAGGCCGGTTCCTCAAGCAGAAAAATCCGGGCGTGCGCATTATCGGAGCTGACCCGGTGGGTTCCATCCTTTACGATTTCTTCCATAGCGGCGCGAAGCCCAAGGCCGAGACTTACAAGGTGGAAGGCATCGGAGAAGACTTTCTCCCCGGCGCGCTTGATTTCAAAGTGATCGATGACGTGCGGCGAGTAACCGACAAGGACTCGTTCCAATGGGCGCGGCGCCTTGCGCGGCTGGAAGGCATCTTCGCGGGCGGCTCAGCCGGCACGGCTATGGCCGCGGCAGCGCAAATCTTGCCGCAACTTTCGGAGAAGGATTTCCTGGTTGTGTTCATCCCCGACACCGGGATGCGTTACCTGAGCAAAGTTTATAGCCAGGAATGGATGCGCGATAACCGGTATTTGGATTCGCCCATTTCCTGGACAGCCGAGGAAATTCTCCGGTCGGTGACGGGGGCCGGGACGCCGGGGCGGGAATTGGTGAAAGCAGGCTCGTCGGATTCGGTAGCGGCAGCGCTCACGCTCATGCAGGAGCACGATTTTTCTCAACTGCCTGTTTTTGAGAACGGCCAGCCCGCCGGCGCGATTTACGAAGACAAAATCCTGACCCTTGCGCTCGAGGGCAAGGATTTGAACAAGGTGATCGTGGAGGAAGTGATGGGCGCGCCGTTTCCGGTCGTCCAGGCCTCGACCACCGTTGAGCAGATCACCGGGTTGATTACGCGTGACTGTCCGGCTGTGTTCGTGGATCTTGGTCAGGACCGTTACGAGATCATCACGAAGTACGATCTGCTCAACGCCATCTCGCGGATTGCGCAGGAGGGCCGCTAAGCCGGATTTTTAGCTGAGTTCACTGCTGCAAGAGAGGGGTGGGTCTTGGCCTTGATAGGCAAGTCGATAAGCAAATCGATAAGCGATAGTGGCGTACTTTGAATGTAGAGGCTTCATGCCGCCCTATGTCGAGGTGAACTCGCTGCTACGCCTGGCAAACTGTACGGCGTCCCGATAAGCAAATCGTTCGCCGCGATGCAGCCCGCCGTGAGAGAATTGAAAGATTCGCCTCTACGAGGTTGCTGAAAAAGTCTTATTGGCTATTATTCTGAGCGCACCGGAGAATCGAAACCTTTTCCTTTCAATCCGAGAATCCGATGCTTCGCTCCGCTCAGCATGACAGAACCGGATTTTTCAGAAACCTACAACAAGTGCGCAATCACACCTCATCTGATGCTTCGCGCTTCCACCGCGTAATCCGGAAGAAGGAAAATGCCGTCTTCAACCAAAAGCAACGCAGGTAAGCCGGCGCTGCCTCGCGTCCTGGTGGCGACCACCGCCATGCTGACCTTCATCTCCTTCTGGCAGGCGGCGGCGGTGGTGTTGAATGACCTCGCATCTTCTGCCTTTTACGCCTGCGGCATTGCCGAGCAGGCTATCGGACCCACCGCCCCGTGGTTCATTCTCGCCGTAATGCTTTTTGCGTACGCCGTCCTCCAAATGTACGTGGAGAGCTGCAGCATGTTCGTGCGAGGAGGCGTTTACCGCGTGGTGAAGGAGGCCATGGGCGGAACGCTCGCCAAGTTTTCCGTCTCCGCCTTGATGTTTGACTATATTCTCACCGGGCCGATCAGCGGCGTTTCAGCGGGCCAGTACCTGGTGGCGTTTATCAACGAAGTGCTGGGTTATTTGCACGTTCACGTCGTCCTGCCTACCGATTCAACAGCCGCAGTTTTCGCCATTTTGGTAACACTCTATTTTTGGCGGGAGAACATCAAGGGGATTGAAGAATCGAGCGACAAGGCCGCGCGGATCATGGAGTTCACCACCGTGATGGTGGTGCTGATGATCGGCTGGTGCGGCTATACGCTTTGGGTGCGGGGCGGCCACCTGCCTCCATTGCCGGTTCCTCACAATCTGCACTTTTCCGCCGGGGCGGAGGGTTGGCTGCAGCCCAGCCGGATTCTGGAAATCATCGGCGTCGTTGGCATCCTGGCGGCTTTTGGACATTCCGTGCTGGCCCTGAGCGGAATTGAAACCCTCGCCCAGGTCTACCGCGAGATCGAGCACCCCAAGCTGCCAAACCTGAAGAAGACGGCCTTCATTGTTTTCATTTACAGCATGTTGTTCACCTCACTCGTCTCCTTCTTCGCTTTTATGATCATTCCGGACAGCCACACGCGGCTGCAATACAAGGACAACCTGATTGGCGGCCTGGCGATGCACGTGGTGGGCCCGTTTGTGCTGCGGCTGTTCTTCCACGCGTTTGTGGTGGTGGTAGGCATCATGATTCTGTCTGGCGCCGTCAACACAGCCATTGTCGGTTCAAACGGCGTGCTCAACCGGGTCTCGGAAGACGGCGTGCTGGCGGCCTGGTTCAGGGGCCCGCATCCCCGCTACGGAACCTCTCACCGGATCATCAACCTGGTCGTCGGCATGCAAATCCTCACGATCATTCTCAGCCGCGGCAACGTGATTGTGCTCGGCGAAGCCTACGCGTTCGGCGTGATCTGGAGCTTTGCCATGAAGAGCCTGGCGGTGGGCGTCCTCCGGTTTACGGAGCCCGGGCCGCGCGAATTCCGTGTGCCCATGAATATAAGGCTTAAGAATCTGGAGCTGCCGCTCGGGTTAGGCCTCATTACCGCCGCCCTATTTGCGACCGCCATCATCAATCTTTTCACCAAAGAGATTGCCACCATTTCAGGAGTGGCCTTCACTCTGGTCTTTTTCAGCATCTTCACCATCTCCGAGAAGTACAGCACCCGTGGGACGGATGCAGAGCAGGGCACGCTCGATCAGTTCAATCTGGAAGCCGGAGAATCATTAAGCCCGCAGACCGTCCGGGTGCGGCCGGGCAATGTGCTGGTACTGGTCAGAGACTACCATGCCCTCTATCACCTATCGAGCGTGCTCGATCGCATAAGCCCGTTGCGCCAGGACGTCGTAGTTTTACACATCCGCATGCTCATGCGAGGCGGCTCCGGCGAGCATGACTTGGTTCCGCAGCAGCTATTTACGTTCAACGAACAGGAACTGTTTACTCGAGCGCTTAACGTCGCCGAAAAGCACGGGAAAACGGTACATCTGGCAGTGGTCGCCGCGACGGAGGTATGGGACGGCATGATGCGCTCCGCGCAGGGCCTGCAGTCCTCGGTGGTAGTCCTGGGACTTTCCGCCAAGATGGCCTTTGCCGAAGAGGCTCGCCGGGCTGGGGCCGCCTGGGAACGGCTCCTCGAACCGAAACCGCAACTTACCCTCGAGATTCACTCACCGTTCGGAGGCGAGCATATTTCCTACCTTGGGCCTCACGCACCGCGTCTGACCCGGAAGGAAGTTGATCTGCTGCACAGCATCTGGCTACAGTTTTCGGAAGAGCTGGCGCCCGAAGAGCTGCATCATCACGACATCATCCACTTCGCGCTCAATGAACTCCAGGCTGAACTGGACGCTGGAAAACACGACGAAGTGCTGAGGCGGTTGAAACAGCATCTCGAAGAAATTAGAAAGCGGACGGTCCCTCACCTGTAACAGTGCGTCATGTCGCTTTGCTGCCCACCCGCAAAGGATGATATCCAAGGAGAGATCTTCGAGCGGCGGTCAAGCGAATGCGGAGACCGGCGGTCGCCGGGCCGCCCACGGCCGAGCAGCCTCCAATTGCCCCGCCAAGCGGAACAATGCCGCCTCGTCACCGTAACGCCCAATGAAATGCACGCCGATGGGCAGGTTTTCCTCGTTCCAGAAGAGCGGAACAGACATCGCAGGTTGCCCGGTGACGTTCGCCAAAGGCGTGAAGGGCACAAATTCCATCATTCGCTCCTGAGCCTGGAGCATATCTAACGGGGGCGAGGCAAACCAGCCAAGCGGCACGGGCGGGCGGCCAAGGGTGGGCGTGAGCGCAACGTCGTAGCGAAGCATAAACTGAGCGATCTGGCGCGACACTCCCTGCAACGCTCCCAGGGAAAGCGCGTAGGCGCTCGCCGAAACCTGGCGGCCGATCTGGTAGAAGCTCCAAGTGAGCGGCTCAAAGAGCTCTTCACGCGGCTCTCCACCGGCAATGTGGCTCCAGCCATCGATGGCAGCCGCGCAGCCGCCTGCCCATACAGTCATGAAGGCGCGTGCGAATAGCTCGCCGTCAATGGGAAATCGCTCTTCGGCAACTTCATGGCCTAAGCCGGCGCAAAGTTTGGCGGCATCCTGAGCCGCGCGACGGCAGTCTGCATCGAGCGGCGTCCCAACAACGGTGGATAAAATCAGCGCGATGCGTAACCGGCCCGGGTCCACGCCAACTTCTTCCGCAAACGGCCGTACTGGCGGCTCCGCCCAGTAGGGGTCGCCCGGCGAGGGTCCGGCGGTCGCGTCCAGCAACACAGCGCTGTCCCGGACGGAGCGCGTCACCGCGTGTTCCACGGCAAAGCCGCCCATAACCTCACCCAGGTCGGGGCCTAGCGAGTTGCGCCCGCGCGTCGGCTTAAGCCCGAAGACGCCGCAGCACGAGGCCGGGATCCGGATGGAGCCGCCCGCGTCGTTGGCGTGCGCTGCCGCTACCATGCCGGAAGCAACTGCGGCGCAGGAGCCGCCGCTTGAGCCTCCGGTGGTCCGGCCGAGGTTCCACGGATTGCGTGAGGCGCCGAACAGTTTAGGCTCCGTAGTGCAGATCAAGCCGAGCTCCGGCGTGTTGGT
>JBOGJZ010000204.1:0-1531 GCA_050745645.1 Terriglobia bacterium
GGATCATCCGAATTCACGGTAACGCACAATCCGGCCTCGAGAAATCGCGGCAGCGGATGCTGTTCAATGCAAGGAATGAGGCCGGTGCAGACGTTACTGGTGGGGCACACCTCCAGAGGTATGCGGCGCTCAGCGAGCAGATTGAGCACTGCTTTATCCTGAACGGCGGAAAGGCCGTGACCGATGCGCTCCGCATCGAGCAGCTCGACGGCTTGGCGCACGCTCTCCGGCCGTGAATTCTCACCGGCGTGGGCGACCGCGTGCAGCCCCACGCGCCGGGCCTCGTGAAAGATGTCCGTAAAAAGCTCAGCGGACCCGCGCTCCTCGTCGCCTCCGATGCCGAACGCCACAACGCCGTCCGCCTGGAATATCCTCGCCCAGCCGAGCACCTCGCGGGCATGGTCTGGCCCGAACTGGCGCACCGCATCGAAAATCCAGCGAACCCGGATGGGCAGCCTGGCTTGGATCTCCTCACAGGCTCTCTGGATGGCTTCAAAAACGGCGGGCAAGGACTGTTGCTTCCACAGAATCACTCCTGCCGATAACGTGATCTCGACATAACGCACCCGCTGCGCCGCGAGGCTTTCCAGGAGGCGCGAAGCCGCAAGGGCGTAATCCGCAGGCGAGTCGAGCAGCAGCGATACCAGTTTGAATGCGTTCAGAAATTCGGGGAGACTGCCGTAATGATAATGCCGGGCGCTTTGCTCTCGAATCCAGGTTTCTGTTTCTTCTTCGAGCCGGCCTTTGCGCCGGGCCAACTCGCGCAGCGTCTCGGGCTGAATACTGCCTTCGAGGTGGACGTGCAGTTCCACTTTGGGAAGACTATGAATGAAGGACTCAAGCGCTCGTTTCATCACGATGATCGCGGCGCTGGCTTCCAAGCCGCAAATGCCCCAGGCGCGTTTCACAGCAGCTTGCGATCCGGTGCAGTCTCACTGCGTGGGCAGAGCTGGTTCTCCAGCGTTGCGCCACGCAGTATACCAATATGAGCCGGTGTCATCTGCGGCTTGGCCGAGTTCCCGCCGGACAAGAGAGCCGGCTACGGTGTAGAAGCGGTCGTAATAGTCTTCGTCATAATTCGCCAGGTGATCGAGCGCCTGTGCATCCGCCAGCAGAATCCGGTCCACCCACGTGTTTGCCTCCAGCACGATTTGGAAGGCATGTTCGGTGGGGTCTGCGATGCTGGTGGCCGGCGCCGGGCTGAAGGCCATGAAGTTCTTGTAACGGTCGATGAGCGTCACACCGAAGCGCTCCGCCAGGCCCGGCTCTCCAGTTAGCTGCCCGTCATAATTCTCCGTCGTATTGAGCGGATCATGGGCGTCCGCCACGTAGTAGCCTAGCGCCGCTGCGTCCGCAATGGCCTGATTCCATTTCTGCGTGCGAAAGTCATTGGTGAGCCTCAAACTGAAGGCGCCAATCTGCCAAGGTAGCGTGCCCGTGCGTCCGATCTTTCCCTTACCGTATTTCTCTACGGCTTTCTGATAAGAATGTGGCAGCTTGAGATAAGGAAAGCGTCCGTAACTATCGAGGA
>JBOGJZ010000205.1:0-2317 GCA_050745645.1 Terriglobia bacterium
AAGGGAACAGCCGGCCCCACTGCTCCTTCACGGTGAAGAAAGCCGCCCGGGCCGCGCTCTCCGTGGGAGCATAAAAGATCGTATTCAAGGCTTTCGAGAACGACTCCCGTTCCTTCTTCCGCACCCGCCGGCAGGCGTTGGCTTTGGCGTGCTTCTGGCAGCGTTGCGTCTGATCTCGGGGAAAGAACTTCTTAAATGTCCCTTCTAGGCTCGGCAGGCCTCGCTCACGGCGCGACACCAGAGAAAAGACTTACAAAAACCTCTTGACTCACGCCGCCCCTTTCGTAGATGCGCTACCCGCTCGGGATGACAGGGCGGATGAGTTTTTCAGCACTGCTAAGGAATCGCCAGCGATGGAGCACCGCTGCCCTCCTCCGGGAGGGCAGCGGCCTGAATAAAGAATGATGCGTGGCGGTGAGTCGGGGCTTACGGACGCTTACTGTACCCTGTATTCGAGGATAGCAGCAGCTCCCGTGTTGTGCTTCGGGATGTTCGGGCCGCCTACAAATAAACGATGGATTTGTTTTACCAGCACTCCGGTTTTCGCAAAGTAGCGCGATGGAATGTTTCCGAGAAGCTGATAGCCATCAGGGCTCGTCTCTTTGTAAACATACACACCACCCGCGCCGCCTCCACAGACGGCGTAAATCCGCTGAGTCGCCGGGTCGAAGACCATATCATCAACCACGCCGCCAATAGGAAGCGCCTTCACTTCCTTGCCGGATTGCGTATCGATCACAATTATCACGCTGCTGCGGCAGCCCACAAACAGGCGATGGTGAGCTGCGTCCAGCGCCATGGCTGATGGATCTTTCCCCAGAGTGAGCGGCCAATTCGTTTCAGTAACGCGGGTATCCCGATTGACCACGGTAACAGAATTCTTGTCCACATTATTCTGGTACATGGTCGGATTTCCCGGCACAAAACGGAGCGCCTCCAGGTCATTTCCGTCAATCTTGATTTCACCAACTTTTTGTTCAGAATCCGTGTTGATGATGGTGACGAAGGAAGAACTCTGATGGATCATGTCGCCGCCGTTAACCACGTACATGTCTTTGGTAGACGGGTCGTAGTAGATCGAATCCGAGTCCAGACGAATTGGGATGAACTTCGTCGGCTGGTAGGTTGTGAGGTTGAAAACCTGCACGCCGCCCTTAAGCCCGTCCGTCACAAACAGGCGATTGACCGCATCGCGAACCAGGATCGCGTGAGGCCGCTTAAGGTCCTTGATGATGTGAATCAGTCTGCCCGTCTGGTAGTTGAAAACCACGACGGCGTGATAATCCTCCGCGCTCTCAAAAACCCGGTGCGTCTTCACGTCCACCGCCAGGTGGTCAAAGGGACCGGTGATATCGCTCGGCATGGTCATCGTTTTCACAAGTTTCAATGGAGCCGGATCCTGAGCGTAAGCTCCGAATGGCAAGAGACAAAACAGAACTAAGAGAAGCGCAATGCGTTTGTTCATGGTCCTCCTTCTGTAGAAGATGTTTCTGTACTTATGGATTGGACTAAAGCTTGTTCTCCGGGCGGCCTTTCCGCTCGAAGCGTGGCAAGACCTCTACTATGCGATACAGTCACGAGGCCAAGCAACCTAGCATACATCCTAAAGCCGCCAATTGCCTGAACAAGATATTAATTTTTATTTAACAGGTTGCTGAAAAAGGGCTTGGGACCTGTCATCCTGAGCGACAGCGAAGGATCTCAGCATTTGTTTTCAAGGACTACGGGGATGCTTCGCTCCGCTCAGCGTGACAAAATCGACTTTTCCAGCAACCTGTTAAGCCTGTCTCTGCAACGAGCCCGAGGAACCCCATGCCGCACGTCTACTCAGCGGAGTTGCCGCCCTCCTTTTCTATGCGAAACTGCTGGCCGGTGATTTCCTCTGGAGGTTCTCCGCTGAACATTCCCTGGGCCACGACGAGTTGCCGAGCTTCGCCGCGCAACCGTGGCCATTTAAATCCGAAGATGAGCGCGCCGCCCATGCAAGTGATGCCGCCAAGAGTGACCGTCGTGGGAGCACCGATGCGATTCGCGACGCCGCCTGCAATCAGCGAGCCGAAAGGCGCCATGCCCGTCAACATCATGGAGTAGAAGGACATCACCCGCCCCCGCAGTTCGTCTGGCGCCATCGATTGGATCGGCGTGTTCGAGGCAGCCATTTCGAGCAGCATACAGAAGCCGACGGGCACGAGCAGCGCCACCGACAGCAGAAAGGTCCGCGAAAATGAAAAAAACGGCCTGGCGTCCAGCGCCTGTATCGTGAGAGTCTACCAGAGCGCGTCAGAAAAAACCGCGCCTCTGTGAAGAAATCCATCCC
>JBOGJZ010000206.1:0-2924 GCA_050745645.1 Terriglobia bacterium
AGCGAAACCATTTACACGCGGGCGTATCACGAACTAAAACCATCGTGGGATATCTGCATTGTGATTGTGAGCCCTCCTCCAGATCAGGCAAAAAAGCCGCCGTTGGATCGCGGCCAGGTGATCCGCAAACTGTTTCCTGACCTCAACACATATGTGGCGGGAGAAAGGGCGCGCTGGTCGATGACGCTCGCGCATTGGGATGAGCGATGGGTTAGCATCGATATCGAGAAGAACCCGTCGCTTTACTATCCGAACCCGTAGCCAAAGGAAGCTCGGCTGAGGGCAGATCAGCATAAACAAAACCATTTAAAAAGCCCATGGTCAATCGCAAAACGATTGACCGTGATGGCTACCATGACTTGAGCGCTTGAAGGAGAAGCTGTGAAGAGAAACTGTTTATTGTTCGCCCTTGTCCTGTGTTTTGGCCTTCAAGCGCGGGCGCAGTCAACTGCGCCTCTGAAGTTCATTCAAAACATCTATATGGTGAACGTGCCTGTGTGGCCCTACACAGACCATCTCGCGGTTGACGTCGCGGGCCACCGGCTTTTCGCCGCGCCGCAGGCTGATCACAGCATTCAAATTTTCGACCTCAACACAGGAAAGCTTGTTCATGCGCTGCCGGGGTTCGGAAACCCTCACTCTATTCTCTATCGAAGCGATCTGGACCGGATTTACGTCACGGACGGAGGGGCGGGACTGTTACGAATCTTCAGTGGCCGTGATTACCACCCTCTTACGCCCATCAAGCTTCTTTTAGATGCCGACTCCATTGGCTATGACCCGACCACAAAGCTCCTCTACGTCACCAACGGCGGCGAAGGCGCCAAGCTGCCCTACTCGCTGATTAGCATCATTGATACCACCGCGGACAAGCACGTAGGCGACATCAAGATTCAAGCGAAAACGCTGGAAGCGATGGCGCTCGAAAGTTCCAGCCCCGACATGTATGTCGATCTCACAGACAACAACGCGATTGCCGTCGTGAACCGGCAAACGCGAACCCTGGTAGCAACCTGGCCTATCACAAAGGGAAAGGAGCCCATCGCCATTGCCCTCGACGAACAGCATCACCGCCTCTTTGTAGGCTGTCGTGACACCGACATGAGCGGCGCTATCGTCGTATTCGACACTGAGACAGGAAAGGAAACAGGGACGGTGATTCCGATCGGAGGGTGGGTCGATTATATGGCCTTTGATCCGGCAAGCGAAAGGCTCTATGCCGTGTGCGGCACAGGCTATGTTTATGTCTTCCAGGAGACCGCACCGGATCATTACGATCTGCTCGGAACGGCTGAGACAGCCGTCATGGCAAAAACGGGCCTGCTGGTTCCAAAGCTCAACCGGTTTTTTGTCTCTGTCCCACACATCGCTGACACGCCTGCAAAGATCCTGGTTTTCCAGGTCCAGTAACAGAGCTCCGCACTACCAGTGTTAAGCGCCGTCATTCCCGCGCAGGCGAATCCTTGGCCGGGCTGTGCTAGATTCCCGCTCCTCCGCCTTCGCGGAGGACAAGCTTCGCGGGAATGACCATCCCTCTTGCTCATGACGGCGCGGTCTCTGAACGCAGGAAAAGACTGTGGCGATTTATAATAGAGCCGCGCGAAAGTGGCGGAATTGGCAGACGCGCCAGACTTAGGATCTGGTCCCGCAAGGGGTGGGGGTTCGAGTCCCCCCTTTCGCACCAAGCGTTCAAGCGGCAAACTTGCGCCGGACTGTGTCATCGCAGACTGCCCAAGCAAGGGGTGCACTCAGCAGATGCAAAAGCTAACCGTTGGCATTGACATTGGCGGCACAAAAGTTGCCGGAGGGCTGGCTGATCGCCACAGATGAGAAACGCGCCTTCCGGAAAGAGGTTTTAACACGCTTGGGCCAGGGGAAGCTGCTCTGAACACGGCCGGCATCTTGCTTTTGGCGATCCGGGCGGGAGTGATGACAGTTGAAGACGGTGACCAGGCTAAGGACAGGCTCCAAGAGTACAGGTTCCGAATGAATTTTAATTCTTTTCGGGAACTGTTGTGAGAGCTGCATATCCAGACGGAGAGCTATTTGCCTTGTGAGCTCTCGACAATGGCAATCTCTCTTTTGTTCAGGCCGTACAATCCGTACGCCAACTGGTCTATCTCCCGCTTCCACGGACGCAGCCGTGTGCTAGCGCAAGCCGAGTGGGGGAGAATCGAAGTGATAGACCTCCTGCAAGTGGCGCAACCATAAGCGATCACGAGAAAAAGCCGAAGGTGCGGCCTCCAGCCATCTCGAATACAAGTCCTTGCGCCTGCGATTTCTGCCGCCATGCTTCCCGATCACTACGGTTTCCAAGTCGCATTCGAAAATGACTAGGGCCTCTTCTCTCAAAAAGTATGACGCCATTGTCATAGCTGGGAGGGCCTTCCTGACCCGGAATCGGAAGGTTGATTTTGTCCATGGAATTGTTGCCGAACCTTACGCTCCTTTCCACCTCGGGTTGGCCAACGAATTGAAGGGACACGTTTCCGAAGATGGACTTCGGCGGAACGACTTCGGCTGAAAACCCAAAATATACTCTGGTTCCTCGTTTTAGATCGAGCTGATTGCCAGGCCTGCTCTTTCCGAGATTCTTGTAGAGGTCGTGGGTTTCTACCCATAGGCATTTTGCATTGACCCAAGCGAGTCCGGGATGCAAGTCTACTTCTCGGTCACCTCGGGAAACCAACGGCCTTACCGATTCGGCTTCATCTTCCAGCAGTACGTCCGCGCGGAGCCTTGTATACTCCTGAATAGTCCCGTCCTCGGTTCTCGTTGCTTTTGCCCAAGCCTCGTCCCACCATCGAAGACGGTCCTTCACCCGCACCAACTGCGCTGTTTCTTCAGGACTCAACGTCGGCATCCATAAGTGAGCAGTCGCATGCTCGGACCCGGTGTGCAGACCACTCAACGTAATGTTCGCC
>JBOGJZ010000207.1:0-5084 GCA_050745645.1 Terriglobia bacterium
AAATATCCCCGGATTGTATTTGGCTGGGGTCATCATCGCCGGGCTGAATAGCAACGAAATCTTCATTGAAAACGGCCGCTTCCACGGCAAGCAGATTGTCGAGGACCTCAAGAAAAAACGCTAACGCAAATGAAGCGCTTTGCCGCCAGAGCTGAAAAGCGGTTTGGCAGGAATTGGGACACTGCGATCCGCTGAAGTAACCGACGACGAACGCGATGAAGGCGCTCTGGGGCGGGCGACCACAGACAGCGCCATCCTGATCGTGGGCCCTTGTCCGTGGGTGGCGCATACATCACGCTTTTTGTGATGTGTGCGAGCCAAGTAGTTGATAGCGCGACCCACTGTTCTCGATGTCCGCGGCACTTAATCCGCTGATCGCAACGAGAGCGTTTTCCTGTCTGTGGGCTTTTTCCATAGTAGGGCAGGGAACGATTACGGTGTTTGGCTCTCTAGGAGAAACTGCTGATGTCCTCCAATTCACTTTTGAGCAGCCGGCTTCGACTCCTGAGCCTGCTACGTTGTGGTTGGTATTCTTAGGGCTGGCGCGTTCGCTGTACCGGCTGCGAAACGCGCAACCAGCGTAAGAGACAAGCACCCGCTGCTGGGCATGTGAGGTCCTGCGGCGTTGGAGGCCATTAAGCTCTGGGTAGGCGCCGAGGTAAAGCAGGGCGCGCATGCGCAGCGTGGCGCCGCATTACCGCGAAATGCCATCTTGCGTCCCTCATGCAGCGTCCAGCGCGCGCCGGATGTGCTGAACCACCACCGGTGGATTAAAGGGCTTAGTGACGTAATCGGCGGCGCCTAATTCCAGGGCCGCCTGCGCTTCATTGGCGACCGAAGGCGATGTCATCATAATGACCCGGCAATCTTCGAGCACGCCATCCCAGGCCAACCGCTTGAGCAGCGCGATTCCATCCAGACCGGCGACGTCCACATCGATGAGCACAACCTTTGACCGCAGCTGAGGTTTTGGTCCGGCTAGCAGCTTGCCCGCAGTTTTCCCATCCTGCAGCCAGCGAGATCGATAACCCCGAGACTGCAGCGTATGCAGAAGCAGTGAAGCTTGGGCTTCATCGCGCATCACCAAGACCACGTCCACCCGCCTGACCGACCCGGCGGCATCATCTACCCAGCCGGCATGGGCTACCTTTCCTTCTCCGGCAGCTTGCGCCTGCATCAGGGCGGATTCCGCGACCCTGCTTAGAGAATCCAGGTCAGAGCCATCTTCACCGTACTGGGCGACTCCGGCATTCAGAACGGCGTGACCGTCCCCAACAGCCGATTCACGGCGGGCGGCCTCCAGGAGCTGCGTGAGCCGCTGCACGCCGTCGTACCGGGTGAGTCCGTACATTCCGACCGCCAACTCCTCTCCGCTCCAGCGCGCCAGAACGTCCTCGCTGCGAAGACCATCGCTCAAAGCGTGACTGACTCGCTCCAACACCGCGTCGCCTGCGCCGCGTCCGTGCTTCACGTTAATCTCTTTCAAACCCATGACGTGGATGACTCCCAGGCAAAACGGCTGTCCATGCCGCCGCGCCAGGTCGAGAAAGCCCGCCATCATTTGGCTCCCTTTGCCCCGGTTCCACACTCCGGTCACCAGGTCAATTTCCAGCAGACGCCGTCTCAGCCGGAGCCGTTCAAGCCGGTTGAAGACGCGCGTAAGCAGCTCCGGCCCGACAATCGGCTTGGCAACGAAGTCATCCGCGCCTGCCGTGAATACTCGGTGCACAGTCTCCGCATCATCGTGACCCGTAAGAAAGATCACCGGAATTTCAGCCCAACGGGCGTCGTTGCGGACAACCCGGCAAAGCTCCACACCGCTCAGATGCGGCATGTCCACGTCCAGCACCAGCAAATCCGGCGCGAAGGATTGCAAAGCATCCCAGAATCGCAAGGGATCATTCACAGTCTCCAGGCAGACTTCGCGCGGTTCGAGTAAGGCGCGGAGTATCGCCAGCACCTGCGGGTCGTCATCCACAGCCAAAATGCGGACGTCCCCAGCGTGCAGGCGGCTTATCAACTGAGTCACCGCCTCGACAATCTGTCCGGCAGACGAAGCCCTGGCCAGAAAACCCAGTCCGCCGCGCCGCGCAACCTCCACCCGGTCGGTGAACCCATCCTTTGAAGTCAAAACAATGACAGGAACCGGCAGCGTTCTTTCCGAAAGCTCCTCAAGAAGACTCATACCTTCGTGCTCTTGGCCGGATACCGCAAGATCGAGCAGGATCACCTCAGGGAGATGCGCCGCAACGGCCTCCCGCGCGCCCGCAAGTGTTTTTACCGCTTGAACGCATAAGTTTTGCGCCGCCGCCTCCACCTCGACGCGCTCAGCCAATTCCTCATCCCGGTCTACTACGAGCAGCGTGGGCCGCTTTTCAGAGGCTTGCGGCGCTCCAGCGGCTACGGGCGTGTTCTCCACGTCAAGGCGAAGAGCGACCGTCAACTCAGAGAACCTCAGAGCCTGGGTCTCGCTCAAATCCAATCCGCTTTGCAAGAGTCTCTCAATCTCACGCGCAAATCGCGATCCTGCTGCGTATCCCAGAGTGCCGAGCAATCCTGCCAGCTTATGAGCTTCCCTTTCGGCCTCGTCGCGCTTCTCGAGACTTAGTCTCCTTTCGAGCAAAGCTACCCCAGCCTGCTCAAGCGTTTCGACTCGCGCCAGGATGGCGGGCAGGAAGCGGCGCTGCACGTCCGCCACAGCGCGCTGGATGCCGCTTTCCACATCGCTAGCATGATTGGGCGCGGGAAGGTCCAGCGTCCGCGCCACCTGCCGCGCCAGCTCATCCGTGTCGACCGGAGCCAGCAGAACTTCCTTCACCCCCAGGTCCCTGACCAGCTTCTTTGTCAGCTCGGCGTCCGCCACCTCACTCAGGCAATAGATAACAGGCAGGCGGGCAGGCGAGGAGCTATTGCGAAGCTCAGCCAAGACTTCCAGAGCAGAAGGGTTTTCCAGACTGTGATCCAAGACCAAGAGAGAAATTTCAGGCCGCCTCACTTCCTCGATGACTTCAACGCCCCCGGTGACGCAGCGCACCTCAGCCTGAAAGAAACGGTTTTTCAGCCAGTCGCCCAAATCTGCCGGCAACCCCGCCGTCACGATTCGCTTCACTTGCACAGCCTTTCCGCCAACGTTTGCTCTTTAGGGAAGGCCCACGGTCAGGAATGTCCTGACCGTGGCTACTCCCGCCTTCGTCATTCCCGCGCAGGCGGGAATCTATGGCGGCGTAAAGCCGCCTCTACATCCATTACTCCCAGCCTAACGCTCTCCCCACTTCGCGCGCCAATTGTAACGGGTCGAAGGGTTTGGTGATAACACCCTTCACGCCAAGATCACGTAGCCGTCTCAAGTCCGCCGCTTGCGCTTTGGCAGTGAGAAAGAGGACGGGGACTTCGCACGTCCCGGGGTTTGAGGCCAGCTCGCGTAGAGTTGCCGGGCCGTCCATATCCGGCATCATGACGTCGAGCAGAATGGCATCCGGCGGATCAGCAACGGCCAGCTTGATTCCTGCTCGCCCTGACCTCGCCGTCCTGACCGTCCACTCGCTGAATGCCTCGAGGCTCACCTGGGTCACCTCGCGGATTGCTTCCTCGTCGTCAACAACTAAGATTCTTCTGTGCATTTTGCCCTATCCCCGTTTTGGGTTCTTGAGATCGCAAGGGAAGAGAAAAATAGAAATTGCTCCCGCAACCCAGCTTACTTTCCACCCAGATCTCGCCGCCATGTTGCGTCACGATAGTCCGGCAGATGGCAAGCCCCAGGCCGGTCCCGCCCTTCTCCCGCGAATCCGACGCATCGACCTGTTGAAAGCGCTCAAAAATGCTTAAGAGTTTCGAGGCTGGAATGCCGCGCCCGCGATCGGTCACAGTAAATAGAAGCTTTTCGTCCCGGCGTTCGGCGGAGAGCGTGACTTGACTGCCGCGTTTGGAGAACTTGGTGGCATTGCTCAGCAGATTGATCAGAACCTGAGTGATGCGGTCAGGGTCCGCCCAGACCGGAATCGATAAGGGATGAACGGACAACGCGATTCCGCGGGCTTCTGCTGGCAAGCGCATCAGGTCCACTGCCGCGCTCATGAGATCTGCTGAGTCACAGAGCTTCTTTTCCATTGTCACGCGACCCGATTCAATGCGCTCGAGGTCAAGGATGTCATTCACCAGGCGAACCAGCCGGTCCGCATTCACGACTCCAACCGCCGCCATCTTTTGACATCTGGACCGGTTGTGGCAAAGTCTGCCGCTGGCAAGCAAGCCAAGCGAGCCTCGAATAGCGGTGAGAGGCGTCCGGAGTTCGTGACTGACCACAGAGATGAATTCATCCTTCATCCGTTCCAAAGCTCTTTGCTCGGTCATATCGTGGAACCCGAGAACGGCGCCGAAGATGCAACCATCATCGTTGTACATTGGACTAATTACCGAGCTTACCGTGACGCTGGTCCCGTCCTTTCGAGAGAAAAGGTCGTCCGCGAAACGATGAGTGCTCCCATCCTTCAATGCCAACTCAAGCTGGCACTGCTCGCGGGCGCAACGGCTTTCGTCGCCGGCGGGGGGGTGCAGTGTGCCGTGAAGGTATTTGCCGGTCAGATCATCCGGCGTCCATCCGAGCATTCGCGCTGCGGCTGGATTGGCAAAGGTGCAGAACCCATTCTGGTCAAGCCCGCAAATGCCATCCCCTGCCGAGTTAAGGATCATCTCCCGCTGGAGACGCAAATGCTCCAGGCTCTTCTGCGCGCGGAGCGGCTCCGTGATGTCGCGTGTAACGACTGAGAATCCCGCCAGCCGCCCGGAAGGATCGCGCAACGCCGTGAGCACTACGTTTGCCCAGAATTTGGAACCATCCTTTTTAACCCGCCAGGCGTTGCTTTCCAGGCGCCCCTCCGCTGCCGCGGTGGCAAGGTCCGCTTCAGGCTTTTTGCGTTCAACATCCTCCCAAACATAGAAGCAGCCAACGTTACGTCCGATGATTTCTTCGGCCCGGTAACCCTTGATACGCTCGGCTCCCGCGTTCCAGCTCACGACCCGGCCTTGAGAGTCCAGCATGTAAATGGCGTAGTCCCGGACCCCATCCACGAGGAGCCGGAATCGCT
>JBOGJZ010000208.1:0-3181 GCA_050745645.1 Terriglobia bacterium
GGCCGCGGTGCAGTGGTTGGAGTACCACCGTTACTCCAGTTTCTGCGACTGGGCGAGACTGTCAGCGGCCGGCCCCGTGACGCTCGACTCGTCGAGGATATCGATCCAGCGAATGGTTCCGGTTTTATCGATCAACACCAGTATCGGGTAAGAAAACGTGCCATGTATAGAAAGGCTTGAACCTGGCGGGAGCGGAGCTTTTGTTCCATACAAATTCATGACTTCCCGATTCGCATCCGAAAGAACAGGAAAAGGAACGTCAAATTTCTGCTCGGTCATGAGTGCCTTATCAACAGGGTCTACGCTGATGCCGAGCACATCCACATCGAGCGCCTTAAAAGCCGCAGCATGTTTGGCGAGCTCGCCGAGCTCAGCCATACAAAACGTTCACCAATAACCCCGGTAAAAGTAAAGCAACACGCTATGACCGCGGAGGGCTGAGAGCCGCACCGTACTGCCGTTGCCTGCGGGAATCGCAAAGTCAGGGGCCTTTTGTCCCACCGTGACTTTCAGGTGCGAGGGCATGAGCGGTTTCGCCGGGGCGGAAGCGGAAGCCAGCAGCGCGAGACAGAACGCCACGATAATTGTCACTTTGAGGCGCTGGGTTGGTGCGGTCATCATTGAGGCTATCCTCCTTCGTTTAAAACTGATTGTAGCAGAAAATAACCGGTCAGTACGCCCGGGCGTGGCGGTCGCTGCTCATCAGTTCATCCCGCCCTGTCTGCCGGAATCAGGAACTGCCAATCAGTATCCCGGCTACGAACACCAGCAAGCCGCCGACGATCACCTGAAAGGCGGCGGAGAGGAACGGGGTATCCATGTAGCGGTGACGCACGTAGCTGATAATCGATAGCTCGGCCAAGACAATGATAATGGCCAAGGTGATCGCGATTCTGAAACTGGGGATCAGGAACGGCAGAGTATGTCCAATGCCGCCCATCGTCGTCATCAAGCCTTCAACTATGCCGCGCATCCACGGGTGCCCGCGCCCGGTAAGCGATCCGTCGTCAGAGAGCGCTTCCGCAAAGCCCATGGAGATTCCCGCGCCCACTGACGCCGCGAGGCCCACGAGGAAAGCATCGCCGCTGCTCCGGGTGGCGAACGCAGCGGCGAAGAGCGGCGCCAGGGTAGAGACAGAGCCATCCATCAGTCCCGCGAGGCCCGGCTGCACAATCTGCAAAACGAAGAGGCGGCGCTCGGCGTTTTCTTCCGCGGTGCGCACGTCCGGGGTAAGCTCGGTTTCCGAAAGCGACTCGGCCCGTCCATAGTGCTGCCGTTCGACCTCTGCAAGATCACCCAGCAGCTTCCGGATGGAGGCGTCGGTCATGTGCTGAATGGCGCGTTCGTAGAAGCGGAGCGTCTCGAGTTCTATGATCGCCGCCTGCTTCCGCGCCGCCTGGATGCGGAGCGGCCGCGCCAGCCACATCGGATGGCGGTCTACAAAACCCTTTACGTCCTGGCGGCGAATGAGCGGGATGTGCTCGCCAAAGCGCTGGCGATAGGCCTCAATCAGGCTGCGCCGGTGTTCGGACTCCTCGGCCTGCATCTCCTCAAACATCTTCGCGGTGGCAGGATAGGTTTCCCTCAGGCCTTCGGCGAAGTCTCCGAAAATCCGGCCGTCCTCCTCCTCCAACGAGATGGCGAGAGCAAGAATCTCACGCTCCGAAAGGTCTTTAAAGTTCTTCGCCATATCTGTTTCTCCGCTCCGTGCCGGCGCTCAAACAGCATGTCGTAGCATAAATTAAATTACAAATTGTCAGCAAGAAGCTCCAGCATACCTGCCATGCCGCATGACCTCAAGCGCTCAGGATGACACGCTTTTTTCGGCAGTGCGCTACAAGATCAACATGCAGTCGCCATAGCTGTAGAACCGGTAACGCTGCTCGATGGCGTGCTGATAGGCCCTAAGGATGAATTCCCGCCCCGCGAAGGCGCTTACCAGCATGAGCAGCGTGGAGCGCGGAAGATGGAAGTTGGTAAGCAGCGCGCCGGTGGCTCGGAACGAAAAACCGGGAGTGATGAACAGATTTGTTTCGCCGCTTCCAGCCGTGATTCGCCCGCCGTGCAACAGCGCCACGTGCTCAAGCGTTCGCGTGCAGGTGGTGCCCACCGCCACAATGCGGCGACGCTCATCAAGGGCGCGGTTGATGGCGCCGGCAGCGTAAGGCGAAACCTCGTACCACTCGGCATCCATCCGGTGGTTTTCAATACGCGCTGTGCGGACCGGACGAAACGTTCCCGGGCCTACGTGCAGGGTAATCTCGCAACTTTCGATGCCGCGCTCCCGCAGGTCCGCCAGCACCTGGGGTGAAAAGTGCAACCCTGCGGTCGGCGCGGCCACTGCGCCCGTAACCTTGGCGTAGACCGTCTGATAAGCGGTGCGGTCCTCCGGATCGTCGGCGCGGCGGAGATAAGGCGGCAAGGGCACGTGGCCCCACTTTTCGATCTGCTGCCGGACGCTGCCTTCGCGGGCGGTGAGCCGCACGCGGCGCACGCCGTATTCACCGCGATCCAGCACCTCCGCCTCGAGATCGCCCGCGCCAAACACCAGAATTTCGCCCGTCCGTATCTTGCGTCCTGGATGCACCAATCCAAGCCAGACGTTTTCTCCTTCGCGCCGGGAGAGCAACAGCTCCGCTTCTCCTGAGAGGTATTCCCGGGCGCAAGGGTTGTTTCTGCCAATCGCCTGGGCGGCGGCGCCCCGGCGAAAGCCGCGCAGCCGCGCCGGAAACACGCGCGTATTGTTGAACACGGCCAGATCGCCGGGTGCGAGAATTTCAGGCAGCTCGCGGAATTGACGGTCTTCATAAGTCTGTGTGCTGCGATTTAAGGTCAGCAGGCGGGAAGCATCTCGCTCGGCCAACGGCCGCTGCGCGATTAATTCTCCAGGCAAGACATAATCGAAGTCGGACAATAACATCAGCGAGGAATTGTATCAAGTTTTTGGGCGCACGCCGCGGTCGTGAGCGGGTAGCGTAGAGTTTCTGAAACTCTGCGGCGGTTGCCTGTTTCTCAACTGAAAAGCCGCAGCGTTACGCCGCGAACGCTGCGCTACAAATCCATTCGTTGATGCGCAAGGCCCGCCTTTAGCCCCCTTCGCTACGCTCAGGGCAGGCTCTGCGGCCTCTTGAAATACACAAACACGGGTCGTGCAGAGTTTCGCAAATGCGAACTCTGCACG
>JBOGJZ010000209.1:0-5266 GCA_050745645.1 Terriglobia bacterium
AACCCAACAAGTGCCGGCAGCTCAGGAAGTTCTGAAAATAATCCGCGATCCCCGATTTGGATTCGAGCGAACGCGAGAGGCCGCGCGCTGAAGTTTGTCTTCGGGCGGCGCCGGAGGCGCCGTCTCAGCCCCCGGGCAATGCCGTTCTGGAGCCTCGCCGAGCTCTATGCCTTGCTGGAAAAGCAGATCAGGTCATGCTGGACAGAGCGACCTGTCCCGGCGAAGTCGGGAAGCATCTGCTTGTCACGCTGAGCCCCTTCGCTTCACTCAGGGCAGGCTCTTCGCTTGTCATCCTGAGCGGAGCGAAGAATCTCTGCGGGCTCAGAGCGATTCGAATAGGAGCGAATCGGCTCAGTCTGTCGTGTCCCGGCTTGTCGGAACAACTCGAAAAGCATGAAAAAGCAGCGCCACCCTTCAGGGCGGCAAATGCCGGGCGTAAAGCCCGGCGCTACTACATCCCCTTTCATAGAACGGTCAGTGGTTTTCTGACCATGGGCTTTTCTGGCCGTTCACTTCCTGCTGCTCCCCACGCCGTCTCGCGACGACGCAGTTGCAGCCGGTTACAAGTTACGTTGTCTTGGAGAGGACTTTCACCTCTCGGACCAAGTGCCCTTTCAGGTGCGCAAGCGGCGAGTTTATCTCGCCATGTGGCGGCCTAACCCGGATTATTCATGAACGTGCCGGACGGCGGCGGAAGGGCACGGTTTTAACCGTGCCGTTATGGGTGCCCAGCAGAACACCTACGTTTCGCGCCGCCGCAGTTTTGATTTTGGCTTTACCTCGTTGTTACACTGGTGTTTGCTTACATTCTCATTGAATAGAATGAGAACTAACTTTCTGCTGTTTTGGAGCAACTAATGCGAGTCGCTTTGGGAGTCTCCGGAGGCATCGCAGCTTATAAAGCCGCCGAACTGCTGCGCCTGCTGCAAAACCGCGGGATTGAGGTGCAGGTGATCATGACCCGCTCAGCCCGCGAATTCATCGCTCCGCTCACTTTCGCCGCGCTTTCCGGCCGGAAGGTCATCACGGATTTATTTGAACCTGCAGAAGGGTCCGCCAGCGCGGAAAGCGCCATTGAGCACATTGCCGTGGCGCAGAGCGTGAACGCATTGCTCATCGCTCCGGCCACCGCAGACGTGCTCGCCAAGTTGGCGCACGGCATCGCGGATGATTTCCTCACCACAACCGCGCTTGCCACTCGGGCTCCGCTGATTCTCGCCCCGGCGATGAACGTGAACATGTGGGAACACGCCGCCACGAGAGCCAACATTGATACGCTGCGCGGACGAGGCGCTCTGATCGTAGACCCGGAACCCGGAGAGCTGGCCTGTGGGATGACAGGACCGGGGCGGCTCGCTGAAATTGAGACCATCGCTCAAACCGTGTGCTCTGTCTTGGGATTGCGTGATGATATGCGTGGTGAGACGGTTTTGGTGACGGCTGGCCCTACGGTCGAACCCATTGATCCCGTACGCCATCTCAGTAACCGTTCCAGCGGCAAGATGGGATATGCCTTGGCCGAAGCCAGCCAGCGGCGCGGCGCACGGGTTGTGCTCATCAGCGGTCCAACCCGTCTTGATCCGCCCGAAGGAACACTCTTTGAACAGGTTCAGACGGCGGACGAGATGGCGAACGGGGTTCTGAAACGCCTGAGCGAGGCGAGCGTGGTCCTCATGGCCGCAGCGGTCGGAGATTATCAGGCGGAATCCGTGGCAAAAGGAAAGATCAAAAAGCACAACGACAGCCTCACACTGCTGTTGAAGCCAGCGCGTGACATTCTTTCAGAAATTGCCGCTCGCCGCGGCCGCAAGCAGCTCGTGATTGGGTTTGCCGCAGAGACAGAACGCCTGCTTGAAAATGCCGGGAAGAAACTCCACGCCAAGGGCCTTGATTTCATCGTCGCCAATAACATCGCTCAAGAAGGCGCCGGCTTCGGCGTGGACACCAACATCGTAACGCTGCTCTTCCCGGACGGTCGCCGGAAGCCGCTTGAAAAGATGAGCAAGCCGGAAGTGGCGGGGCGCATTCTGGATGAAATAGTCGAGCTGCGCAAGAACCAATCACGCTTGGAAAGGGCGGAGGTTCATGGATCCTGAACTCGTCCGCCAGTTGAACGATTGGCTGCAATTCTTTCGCGACCTCGGCTTTGAAGATTTTTATCGCCGCTCGCCGATGCAGCCTGAAGCACCCGTATTGCCGGCAGTTTCCGGCTGTCGCACTGAGCCGATTCGCTCCTCTTCGAATCGCTCTGAGCCAAGCAACGATCCTGGTTTCTTCGCTCCGGCCAGGATTGCAGAAACCCAACCTCTGAACCTCTTTGAAGCTCCCGCGCAGATTCGTGAGCGCGAATCCCTTGAAAGCATTCGATCTGATCTTGGCGATTGCCGGCGCTGCAAGCTCGCCAAGGGCCGCAAGCACATCGTCTTCGGCCAAGGCAATCCTCACGCTCAACTCGTTTTCATCGGCGAAGGTCCTGGAGCGGATGAAGACGAGCAGGGACTGCCTTTTGTCGGACGAGCGGGCCAGCTCCTGAATCGAATGCTCCAGTTGATCCAGATCAAGCGCGAAGATGTCTACATCTGCAATGTGGTGAAGTGCCGCCCGCCGGGAAATCGCACGCCTGAATTGGATGAGATCGCGGCTTGCTCGCCGTTTTTGTTCCGGCAGATCGCGGCCATCCAGCCGCGGCTTATTTGTTGCCTCGGCGCGCCGGCCACCCGCACAGTCTTAGGGATCAAAGAAGGGATTACCAAAATCCACGGACGATTTTTCGATTACGCCGGAACGAAGGCCATGGCGACCGTTCACCCAGCCTATGTGCTGCGGAACCCGCGCGAGGAAATCATCCTCCGCGAGGATTTTACGAAAATGAGAGAGTTCCTGAAATCCGGCAATGAGTCAGTTTGAGGATTAGCGGTGGGTTTATCCCGCCATTTTGTGGCTTCGACGCCAGCGGCCGCCAGTGCAGCGCCGCATCAGGACTTGTCACTCACACTGCTCCAAAAATTTGGGTCAGGCGCCGCTTTCCCCAGGAAGTCACCCCCCGCGAAAGCGGGGGTCCAGTGAGGCCCCAAATGGATTCCCGCTCCCCGCTTTTGCGAGGACAAGCTTCACGGGAATGACATTTTCGTATTTGTGGGTGTCACAAGGCGACATGACAACTTTTCTTCTTTCGGCTCCCTGGAAGTGGGAGCAAACTCCAGCACCCTATAACTCATGTGTGGCTTTTCTACAACACCTCGCCTAGATACCAGGCATGGTAAGCCAGTTTAAAGCTATCATTATAAATGTCTTGTACTTAGATTAGAGTTTGGTAATTAAACTGCTTGCCTTACGCTCTATGTCTTTACAATTCTCGGAAAGGCAACATACCTTGGCTGGCCAGGTTAGGCTACAGGGCATCGGCCTGCATACCGGAGTCCAGGCTCGCCTGCTTCTCAACCCGGCTCCCGCGAACACAGGTATTGTTTTCAGGCGCACCGATCTGGAGGGGTTTTCCATTAAGGCGCATGCCCAGGCTGTGGCTCGAGTAAGCTACGCAACCAGCCTGATGCGCAAAGGCGTACTAATCTCGACCACGGAACATCTGCTTTCCGCGCTGGCGGCGCTAGGCGTAGACAACGTCTATGCCGATCTGGACAATCTCGAAGTCCCAATCATGGATGGCAGCGCCTTGCCCTTTGCTCGCGCGATTATCAAAGCAGGCTTAAAGCGCCAGAGGGCACGCCGCAAGTTTATTCAGGTGATAGAACCGGTCGAGATCCAGGAAGGAAGCAAAAAAATCGCGGTATACCCTTCAGACCGTTTTCAGGTCACGTGCAGCATCGATTTTCAGCATCCGCGGATCGGAAGGCAAAGTTTGAATTGGAGCTTGGACCGAACTGATTACATCGAACAGATCGCTCCGGCGCGTACCTTTGGCTTTATAGACGAAGTTGAGAAGCTGCGGGCAGCAGGCCTGGTGAGGGGCGGGTCACTCGAAAACGCGGTCGTGCTTTCCCACGACGCTGTTCTCAACCCTGAGGGGCTGCGCTTCCCAGATGAATTCTGCCGCCACAAGGCCCTCGATCTAATCGGGGATTCGGCGCTGCTCGGACATCCTGTGATTGGCCATCTGGTCGCCCATCGCGCTGGTCACGCAATGCATTACGCCCTGGTGGCGCGCCTTCTCCAGACTAAGAAAGCATGGCGCCTGATTGATTCCCTCCCCTCTCAGGCCGACGACGACCGCCGCCTCGCGCCCTTGCTGGCAGCGGAACCCCTTCCCTCTGCCCACTAGCAACCTTTTCTACTGGCCGCCTTGGCTCCAGTCGGTGTGAAACACGCCCGCACGGTCGATTCTGCGATAAGTATGCGCTCCGAAGCAGTCGCGGAGGGCTTGGAGCAAATTCGCGGGCAATCGAGCTTGCCGGTAACCATCCAGGTAGGCGAGCGAGGCGCTGAGCGCCGGCAAGGAAACACCCAGATCCACAGCCGTCTTCACGACCACGCGCAGGCTACCTGAGTTGTCCTGCACGGCGCGGCTGAAATAGGAATCGAGCAATAGATTCTTGAGCGCCGGCTGGCCCCGAAATGCGGCCGAAATCGGATCAAGCATCTTGGACCGGATAATGCAGCCGCCTTTCCAGATTCGTGCGACCTCTGGCAGATTCAGATTGTACTTGTATTCCGCTGAAGCCACGCGAAGCTGCTCAAAGCCTTGCGCGTAGCAAATGATCATGGTGAGGCCAAGCGCGCGCCGTGCGTCCTCGATCAGCCGGCTGTCATCGCCGAAAAACCGGCTCTCCGGGCCTTTCAAAATCGAAGAGGCGGCTACTCGCTCATCCTTCTGAGCGGTCAGAATGCGAGTGGAAACTGCAATCGAAAGGGCCGGGACGGCCACTCCCAAATCCAGGGCATCCTGTGCCGTCCACTTCCCTGTGCCTTTCTGCTCCGCCTCATCGAGGATCAAGTCAACGAGCGGCTTTTTCGTTTCGGGATCGATTTTATTCAGCACAAGCGCCGTGATTTCGACCAGGAAGGAATTGAGATCGGCGTTATTCCAAGCGGCAAAGATATCACGCAGTTGCGCAGCGCCGAGCCCGAGCGCGTGTTTCAACAGGTCATAAATCTCGCAGATCGCCTGCAGGATGCCGTATTCGATGCCGTTGTGGACCATCTTCACGTAGTGCCCGGCGCTTCCGGGTCCGAGGTAAGTGCAGCAGGCGCCGTCGTCCGTTTGAGCGGCCATGCGGGTAAGCACGGCCTCAAGATGGCGGTAGGACTC
>JBOGJZ010000210.1:0-2464 GCA_050745645.1 Terriglobia bacterium
TGCGATGTGTGCGGTTCTCAGGAGCGGTCCATAGGAGTTGTTGTAGCGCAGGGTCCGTTCTGAGACCCTGCGGCGTGTCCAGGCCGGCCGTTTGAATAGCAAACAGCCGCAGCGTTCGTGGTGTAACGCTGCGGCTTTTGACGGGGAACGGCGCGGCAAACCGCGGACCTGAACGACGCAGGTCCGCGCTGCCGTGCTCAAGCGCGTCATTCTGAGCGAAGCGAAGAATCTAATCTCTTCCGTTTTTAGCACGGCAAGCAGATGCTTCCAGGCTTCGCCGGGACAGGTCGATTCGCTCAGCATGACATAGCCGGCTTCTCAGTAACCGGCTAGAGCAAGCGCAGAGTTTCGTCTTACACAAACTCTGCGCTACGCCTACTCCCTGCGATGGGTAGGGAACGAAACTGGAGCAAGGTAGCGGCGGGTTGTTGCCGGATGCAGAATGGGGGAGAGGGGGAAGGGCACGTGGCCTACGATGGACCGGGACTGTTCGCCAGCATCCAAGAGCGCCTCAACTCAAAGCCCAGGATAGGCCTTTCAACACTTTCCTCTGAATTGAAAGTCAGCCGGCACACCATCGAGAGGTGCGTCCGCGCGGCGACAGGCAAATCCTTCCGCAAGCTGAGCCAGCGAATGCTGCTACGGAAATCCAAAGAGACTCTGGCCAACCGTCCGAATTTTTCGATCAAGGAAATCGCCTCCCTTTTTGACTACCGCTTCCCGCGCTCTTTCAGCCGGTTCGTAAGGCAGGCCACAGGTCATTCGCCCATCGAACTCCGGCGCTTGAACCACATCAAAAAGAAGAATCCTGCTAGAATGAGCCGTTCCGGGCGCAACCCACGCCGCCGGTAATCTCGTCATTCCCGCGCAGGCGGGAATCGTCTTCCGGACTTTCCCGCCAACGTCGATAGATTCCTGTCGCGGGTGCGACTCGCCACCGAAAGAGGTTCGGTGTTATCCTTTTTGTTCTGCTGCGGATTGCGCCATACAAATAGTGGAATAACTGAAGGAGGAAGAAGATGAAAGTCGGGTGGATCGGCTTAGGGTCTATGGGCCTTCCCATGGCCCGCAACGCGATTAAGGCTGGACATGCGCTAACTCTTTACAATCGCACCGGCAGCCGCGCTGCCCAGCTCGAAGAGTTCGGAGCACGGGTGGTTAAGACTCCGGCCGAAGCGGCTTCCGCCGAGTGCGTGGTCACTATGGTGTCTGACGACGAAGCTGTTCGTGGCGTCACCTTCGGTGCAGGCGGCATCCTGGCATCACTGCCGCGCGGCGGCACGCACGTTTGCATGGCTACCATCAGCGTGGCGCTCGCGCAGGATCTGCAAAGGGCGCATCAAGCGGCGGGACAGACCTATGTTTCAGCGCCCGTCTTTGGCCGCCCTGACATGGCGGCAGCAGCCAAGCTCTTCATCGTTGCAGCCGGTCCGCGAGAGCCAGTCCAGCGCCTTGATCCGCTCTTCACCGCAATCGGCCAGCGCACGTACTCTCTAGGTGAGAACCCCACAGCTGCGAACGTTGTAAAGCTCAGCGGAAATTTCTTGATCGCTTCGACGATAGAGTGCCTGGGAGAAGCCTTCGCTCTGGTCCGGAAATACAATGTAGACCCGCAGCAATTCTCCGAAGTCATCACCACCTCGCTGTTTAGCGCGCCCGTGTATAAGGGCTACGGATCGTTGATTGCTTCGGAGAAATACGAACCTGTGGGATTCAGGATGGCGCTCGGCTTGAAAGATATGCGCTTGGTCCTGGGGGCAGCGGATGCTGCTGCTGTTCCCATGCCTACCGCAAGCTTGGTGCGTGACAGCCTCCTGTCCGGCGTAGCTCGAGGCTTCGGAGATGCAGATTGGGCCAATCTAGCGCGTTTTATTGCTGAGAATGCGGGGATCAAAAGCACAAAAGAGACTTAACCGTTGTTCATGGCGCTTGCGGCATCCGCAAAGCAGCTGCTTTGCAAATTAGGAATAAAAGGCGCGGATTATTCGCCGTGCTCAGAATGACACTTCGAAAGGTTTTCAACAAAATTCTTTCATCACGGAGGCATTCATGAAAGCAATTCGCATTCATTCGTTTGGGGGACCGGAGGTTATGGCGATCGAAGACGCGCCAGACCTTCGCCCCGGCGCAGGCGAGGTAACGGTTCGCATCAAGGCGGTTGGCGTGAACCCGGTGGATACCTATATTCGTTCCGGCCAGTATGCACATAAGCCGAATTTACCTTACACGCCAGGATCGGATGCAGCGGGCCTGGTGGAAGCGGCTGGGTCAGGCGTAAAGAGCATTTCGCCTGGCGACCGCGTCTATGTGGCCGGGACCCTCAGTGGGGCGTATGCGGAAATGGCTCTCTGCAAAGAATCGCAAGTGCATCGCTTGCCAGCCAATGTGTCGTTCCAGCAGGGCGCAGCGGTTGGAGTTCCTTACAGCACAGCCTGGCGGGCGCTGTTTCTGCAAGCACATGCAT
>JBOGJZ010000211.1:0-8010 GCA_050745645.1 Terriglobia bacterium
GTCGAGAAAAACTGAAACCGATTTGGCGCTCTGGGGATTCTTGGCGGAAGGCTCAGAACGTGGCAGGAGAATACTGCCATGCCCGTCCCGGAATGTCAAGCGGCTTCAGCTTCCGTCTCAGAAGTAAGGCTAGAGGCAATGATAGTCAAGGTATTTGGCGACGAAAGCGCAGACCAAGCGGGAGCGCGAGTTTTTGCGGTTTGCGGAGTTATCGGCGTTGAGGATGAATGGGCTGCCGCTAAAGAAGCATGGACAAATAGAACAGGCGGAAAGGAATTTCACGCTGCCGAATGTGAATCAGAGTATGCATACGATCCCAGGAGCGCAGAACATCAGGAAAATCTGAACTTATACAGAGACCTAACTCAGGTTATCGCACGGAGCACTCTCGACGGAATCGGTGTCGCGCTCGACCTGGGCGCACATCGAGAATTGTTCGGGGAAAGCCTTCTTGATCTCGGATATTATAGGTGTCTGGCAGAGGTTCTTGATCTACTAACAGCTTGGGCAAAAAATAACAATGAATGCTGTCGCCCAGAAGAAACAGTAATGCTTGAATTTACCTTTGATAATAGAATTCAGAGCAACGGAAACGCTGGCAATTTATACTCTACATTTATAAACCAGCCGGAGCTTAAGGAGATTGTCGAGTCAACACTCGATTCCAAGATTTCATTCGATTGCAGAATCAATCCGCGCATCCAGATAGCCGACCTGCTGGCGCATGAGACAATGAAGGAACTCGATAGGCTTATTACTCGGAATCCCCCGGTTCAGAGGCGCTCATACCAAGCCCTAAATGAGACGGACAGATTTACATTCCTCTATCGGGACAGGGGATATTGCCAAGAATGGAAGGCAAACAGGGAAAAGATTGAAGCCGACTCCGGGATGAACGCGAGCGACTATGTTGACTGGATGATCGAAACTGGCCGCGTCCAAGACGGGAAAGTTCACGACAATTGGACTAATCGGTTTCTCTACCAAGATTGGAGAAACCGATTGAAGAGTAGGAACGCTTAAAGCAACGCCATGCCAAAACCCGGTAACAAGATTCGCATTCCACTTCCCGAGAAACGAGCGCTCGATCTGCTTCTGAAGGTGAAGCCGACCTCCGAAATGCCTAAGCCTGGGCCGCATCCGTCCAAGCCAAAGGCCAAACGTAAGCGGTCGAGTTAGCGCACGCCTGTCACATTCTCAGCCTCGTTTCGATCCCCTACTTTGTCAAGTGCATAATTCCGATTATTTCTCTTGACCTCCCCTTTCATAGAACGGTCAATCGTATTGCGATTGACCGTGGGCCTTTGTCCCCGTATGAAGAACCCACGGTCAGGAAGTCGCTGACCGTGGGTAAGCGCTCAAAGATACTCCATTCAGCGAGGATGTTGCCATCGGTCCCGTACCAGTAGAGCTTCGCGGCGGTCTGTTTCTTCACCCGCCGCCCATCGCCGTCGTAAGTGTATCTCTCCGAGCCATAAAGGGTGCTGCTGACGGTCGTCATCCTGCCTTCAGCGCTCCAGGCATACGTACTCATACTACCTGCCAGCACATCCCCGTCTTGGTCGTAGCTGAAGCTTGCGACCTGGTTGTTGGCGTTGACCGGCGCGCTCAACGCTAGGCACGCCGCTCGCAACGCCGGCGCCTCAACGCTTGTCCCTACCGAAAAGGATTGTAATGAACTGGCAAGCTGTCGGTTGGACCGCGGCGCTCTACGGATGTGTGGGTGAAATAAAACGGCGCGTGGAAGTTGGTGGTTCACCACGTCACAAATGTGGCGAAATAACGGGTGCCGAAGACGGGGTGGGTGGCCTGCTAAGTAACTTCTCCCGCATGGCCATTCGGCTTATGGGGAAAAAGCAAGCTATCTTTTCGTTTAAGTTGAGACCCGCTGAGGGGCTGGTGGCGCTGGTTTTCCGTCGTAACCCTGGCGCGCCGAAGCACCCATGCCCAGCCAAGCTTCGATCTCATCGGGGCAGGCGAAAACTCTTCTCTTTTTCCCACCTGGAATCCACCTTATGGGCAAACCCCTTTCTTTCTCCCAGCGAAGCACGGTCCTTACGTCACGCCCCAAGTATCCAGCTATCTCTTTCAATGAGTCCAGCTTACCTTCCCGTGGCATGTGCAACTCCCTCGTCAAGACAGGTACGCAAACCTATTCGCTTGGCTAATCGAGATGACCTTGGATAGAAACCACAGCAATTCTGGTGCCAGACTCAAAGTTTTCGCCGTCACACTCCGAGCCAAAATGTCGTATTTTGTCGTACTTCGCCGCTTGCGCTCATCCATGCTTCACCAGAGAATAGGCCGGTAAAGCGTATTCGGAAATCTTTTCAGGAGGAAGGCACAACTATGATGAAAATTATCAACGTGCGGACGGTCTTTCTGGCATCGGTGTTTCTGGCCTTTTCTCTCGTCTCGGCCTCGGCCGATGTGATCACTGTCAACAACCCTTCTTTTGAAACGCTCCCGGCAAGCGGGCTCCATCAGACGGCGGGCTGCGCAACTCCAGGGTGCGTGTATGAGATAGGCCCAATCCCGGATTGGACTAACACCGGCGTCTCGGGACAGTGGCAGCCCGGCGGTCCGTCCGGAACCAGCTTTACGAACTACAAGTCCCTTCCGGATGGCCCGACCATAGCCTTCACGGATTTCCCGACGAGCAGCACGAAGGGCCCGACGATCAGCCAGATTGTAAGTGCGACTGTTGAAGATGGCGGAGTTTACACCTTGTCGGTCGATGTCGGTCACCGCAGCAACGACGTCGCTTTTACTCCCGATGTGGGTTTGTTGATCGGAGGAGTCTTCTATGCGGCGGCTGGCGTCGATCCGGGCTCGGGCAACTGGGACACCTGGACCGCAACGTTCACAGGTTCGGCCGCCACCGCAGGCGATGCGATCGAGATCGAGCTTTCTTCCGGCGGGGGTCAGGGCAATTTCGACAACGTTGTATTGACCGGCCCTTCCGTTGGGTCCGCGGTCCCGGAACCTGCTTCAGACGGTCTTCTGGCGTTGGGTCTGTGCGGTCTGATCGTTTTATGGCAACTCGACCGGCGGATGCTTCGCTCGTCTCAGCATGACAGATTCGAATCTGTTCACACGTTCTGAGGCGTTACTTGGCCGCTGGCCCGCCCCGGTTCAGTTACGGTTGACGGCGCGCGCATCGCCGCCGTTACTGTGGCCGCTCCATCTTCTTAAGGACGGCGTGCAGGATGCCGCCGCTGTTGTAATAGTCCACCTCAACGGCAGAATTGAGCCGCACGACGGCCTGAAACGCCTTGCGCGCGCCGCCCGGACCACTTGCCGTCACCGTCACTTCTTGGCCCGGGCGGACTCCGTTGCTCAAGCCCTCGATGTCTATGATTTCCTGACCTGTCAATCCCAGCGAAGCCGCGCTCTCGCCGGCGCGGAACTGAAGCGGCAGGACGCCCATGCCAATCAAATTACTGCGGTGAATCCGCTCAAAGCTCTCGACGAGCACGGCCTTCACGCCCAGCAGCGCCGGGCCTTTAGCCGCCCAGTCGCGGGAGGAGCCGGAGCCGTATTCTTTGCCTCCAATGACGACGAGAGGCGTGTTTTCCGCGGCGTATCGCATCGCCGCATCGTAAATCGCTATTCGCTCCCCTGAAGGGAAGTGTGTCGTCACTCCACCTTCCGTGCCGGGCGCCAGCAGATTTCGAAGCCGGATATTCGCAAAAGTTCCGCGCATCATCACCGCATGGTTGCCGCGCCGCGAACCGTACGAATTAAAGTCCTTCTTCTGAATCCCATGCTCCACCAGGTACCGGCCCGCCGGGCTATCCAGCGGAATATCTCCCGCAGGCGAAATATGATCTGTGGTAATGGAATCGCCGAGCAAGGCCAGCACCCGCGCTCCCCGGATGTCACCGCCGTTTCCTGCCTCGCGGTCAGAGAAAAACGGAGGCTCGCGCACGTAGGTTGAGTCGCTCCGCCACTCATAGAGCTCTCCACCCGTCACTTTGACCTCGTTCCAGGTGTTGTTGCCGTCCCAAACGTTGGCGTAGGTCGACCGGAAAGTATCGGGCGTGATGGCGCGGTTGATCGTTTCATCTACTTCTTTCTGAGAAGGCCAGATGTCACGCAGGTAAACCGCGCCGCCTTTAGAATCCTTTCCCAGCGGCTCGCTCATAAGATCGATATCCACTCCGCCCGCCAAAGCGTAAGCCACCACAAGCGGCGGCGAAGCCAGGTAGTTCGCTTTGACGGTCGGATGCACGCGGCCTTCAAAGTTCCGGTTGCCGGAAAGCACCGCGGCGACCACGAGCTGGTTTTCCCGCACTGCCTGGTCAATCTCTTCTTTGAGCGGTCCGCTATTTCCAATGCAGGTTGTGCATCCGTAGCCAACCAAATCGAAGCCAAGCTGCTCCAGGCTGCCGAGCAGCTCTGATTTTCGCAGATACTCCGTGACGGCCTTGGAACCGGGCGCGAGACTCGTCTTAACGTAAGGCGGCACTTTCAGACCTCGCTCGATAGCCTTCTTGGCCAGCAATCCTGCGCCCACCATCACCGAGGGGTTTGACGTGTTCGTGCAGGATGTAATGGCGGCAATGGCCACCGATCCGTTTCGCAACTTGAACCCGTTTCCATTAGAAGCTACCGTGACGGTGCGTGCTGCCGCCTCTTTCGCAAGCCCAAATCCACGCTCCTGCACAGGAGCCTGCAGCAAATGCTGAAATGATGCTTTGACGCCTGTTAGCGGGACCCGGTCCTGCGGGCGTTTTGGCCCGGCAAGGCTGCACTCGACGCTGCCGAGATCCAGCTCCAGCGTCTCGGAGAATTCAGGATGCGGACTTTCATCCGTGCGGAATAATCCTTGTTCTTTCGCGTACCGTTCTACGCGCTCGACGTGCTCTTCGGAGCGGCCCGTCATCCGCAGATAGCGCAGCGTTTCCGCATCCACCGGGAAGAAGCCCATAGTCGCTCCATACTCCGGCGACATGTTGCCGACGGTAGCGCGGTCCGGCAGCGAAATTTGGGAAAGTCCGCTTCCATAAAACTCAACAAACTTCTCAACCACGCCCTTCTTGCGGAGCATTTCCGTAACCGTCAGCACAAGGTCCGTAGCCGTCACGCCTTCACGCAGCCGCCCTTCCAGCTTGACGCCCACAACCTCCGGCGCCAGCATGTAGTAGGGCTGGCCCAGCATGGCCGCCTCCGCCTCGATTCCTCCGACGCCCCAGCCGAGCACGCCCAGACCGTTGATCATCGTGGTGTGGGAATCCATGCCAAGCAGCGAATCGGGAAACACGGCCCACTCGCCGTTCTGCCTGCGCGCAACCACCGGAGCCAGAAACTCAAGGTTTACCTGGTGACAAATACCGGTAGCGGGCGGCACTACGCGAAGATTCTTGAACGCTTCCTGTCCCCACCGCAAAAACTCATAGCGCTCGCGATTGCGCTTGAAATCGATTTCCGAATTTTGCTGGAGGGCCGCCAGCGTGCCGTAAACATCCACCTGCACCGAGTGGTCGATCACCAGGTCAACCGGAATCAGGGGATTTACTTTGGAGGGATCGCCGCCCCGGCGCTTCAGTGCGGAGCGCATTGCAGCAAGATCGACCACTGCCGGGATGCCTGTGAAATCCTGTGTCAGCACCCGCGCCGGCATAAAGGGGACCTCGCTCGAAGCGGTTGCTTTGGGCTTCCAGGCGGCGAGCGCTCTCGCGTCTTCTTCGGTCACCAACTCTCCGTCGACGTTGCGCAGTACCGATTCCAGCAGAACCTTGATCGAATAGGGCAGGCGCGAGACGGCGCCCAGGCCGGCTTTCTCCAGCCGGTCGAGCCGGTAGATCGTAGCGCGGCCTTCGCGGGTTTCAAACGTTGAGCGCGCGCCAAAGATGTCCCTCTTTTGCATGACTGTTCACCTCTTCTGTAAGCTGTGCCATGGCGGCAGATTTAACAGGATGCTGAAAAGCCGCAGCGTTACAATGCGAACGCTGCGCTACAATTTTGCACCCTGCGGTGTTTGGCTTGCGACATCAAAAAACAAGCTTGTAGCGCAAGGCTCGCTTTTCAGCCTTGCGGCGTTTTATCAGCTGAAAGCCGCAGCGTTAAACAACGAACGCTGCGCTACAATTATGATGGCGGTTACGAGTGCAACCGCTCATTATAGCCTCTTAGGCCGGTCTTCGCGCCATTGCGGATTCCAGCTTCCTTCTCGCTCCCCCAAGATGGGGCGCCGCGGTCGGCTTTTTCCGGCTTTGATGACCACAACAACGCGCCGTCAATCAAAAAAATGACTGTGTGCGCCGCCAACCTGCGGCTGGCGCGCTGCCGGGCATAAAGCCCGGCGCTACGGATATGGCATCGAAGGAACAACCGACATGCTGACTGCTCGCCGGCGCGGGGCGCGAGTGACCTGCATTGCGCTTCTAGTCCTTCTGCTGGCGGCGACATGGGCTGGCGCGGCCATTGCGCTTCAGGTTGCGCCACAGCAAAGCCTCGTCTCCGGCCAAGCGCAAGCACAGCCTGCGCCTTCGCTGGACACGTACTCGCCTCCGCCCGCAGCTCGCGCCAAAGCGATCCGGTATTCGCGTGTGCAGGATAAGTTGTATTTCGCGGACGTTGCTATCAGCCTCGCTATTTTCGCGTTTTTATGGTGGAGCTGGTTCGGCGTCTGGCTGCGCCGCCTTGCGGAGCGCGCCTCAAACCGGCTTTTCGTGCAGTGCCTCCTCTTTGTGCCCATTTTCTGCGTAGTGGTAAGCGTTCTGAGCTTTCCTGTGGATTATTACCGGGACTTCATCGTTGAGCGCCGCTTTGGGCTCTCAACCGAGACCTTAGGAGCTTGGCTGAGCGACTGGGGTAAATCGCTGGGTCTCTTCATTATCGTCGCCATTGCAATTGTTTGGATTTTCTACCGCATCGCGCGCCGAAGTCCGCGGCGCTGGTGGCTTTATTTCTGGCTGGCGCTGATTCCCGTTGCAGCATTCGTCATGCTGATTGAACCCTATGTGGTGGAACCGCTCTTCTTCAAGTTCACTCCGCTCGCAAAGACGCAGCCCGCTCTCACCGCCCGGGTCGAGCGGATGCTGCGCCACGCCGGAATCTTCATTCCTGAATCCCGCATCTTTGAGATGGATGCGGCGGCGAAGACCCGCGAGCTGAACGCCTACGTTTCCGGCTGGGGATCGAGCAAACGCGTGGTGATTTGGGATACCACGTTGAACAAGCTTACCCCTGACGAGACGCTCTCCGTCCTGGGCCATGAAACCGGCCATTATGCTCTTCACCACATTCCCAAGATATTTGCGCTGATGGTGCTGCTCACCCTTGTAGGACTATTCCTGGGACGCCTCGTGGCCAACTGGGCGGTGCGGCGCTGGGGCAAACGGACAGGCATCTCAGAAATAGGAGACCTGGCCGGCTTGCCGCTTCTTGCGCTCATCCTGACCGCTGGAATGTTCCTGGCCTCGCCGGTGATCAACGGCATCTCACGCCACTACGAGCATCAAGCCGATCAATACGGGCTTGAGATAACTTACGGCGTCGTGCCTGACCCTAATGCCGCCATGGTCCGCTCGTTCAGGATTATCGGCGAGCAAGATCTTTCCGATCCCGATCCAAACCCCTTTATCGTGTTCTGGCTTTACAGCCATCCTCCCATTGCAGACCGCATCCGCTTTGCCGCGCACTACAAGCCCTCGGCGTAAGGCAAGCCCATGAAGCTGCTGCACTCCCGTCCTCTCATGAGATTCTGGGGTCAGTAACTGTCCGCCTCCGGCGCCGCAGGAAATAAGACTAGCGCCAGCGATCGTGAAGACGATCCTAGCTCAGCGGGGCCACAAAAATTGCTGCGGAATGCTACTTGGCCATTAAGCGGTTATAATCCCGTACCATGACGCTACTTGAAACCTACTTGCGAGAACTGCGTGAGATTCGCTCCACCGGGGCGGGGGTCGAGGAGGAGTCGTATTATCACCCGCTCGCAACGCTCTTGAATGAACTCGGCCAGAAGCTCAAGCCGAAGGTTAAGTGTGTCCTACAGCTCGCGAA
>JBOGJZ010000212.1:0-3529 GCA_050745645.1 Terriglobia bacterium
GGCTCCGGTGAGGAACTGCCTTCCCTTGATTTGCGACGAGAAGCCGAAGGAGGTCGAACTCCTTGGGCGTGAGCCGGATGGCCCGTCCCCGCACTTCGACGGTGCGCCGTTCAAAATCGATGCACAACTCTTTTGAGACAAAAGGAGGCACAGATTCCGTTGCGGACAGGCGGCGCAATGCGGCTCGGATGCGCGCCAGGAGCTCTTGGGTAGCGAACGGTTTCACCACGTAATCATCGGCGCCAGCATCCAGCGCCAGCACTTTGTCTCGTTCCGTATTGCGCACGGTTAGCATGATAATAGGCATTTCGTTCGTCCTGCGGATTTCGCGGCACGTTTCCAGGCCTCCGAGGCCGGGCATGTTCATGTCAAGAAGAATCAGGTCGATACGCCCAATGCGAATTTTTTCAAGCGCCTCTTCTCCTGTGTGCGCTTCCATAATGGTGTACCCCGCAGCGGATAAAGTCCTGCGCATCACGCGCTGGATCTGAGGTTCATCGTCAACCACGAGAATGACAGCGTGCTTCATTGAGCACCCATTCTTCCGTGCTCGATGGGGAGGGAAAACGAAAACACAGAGCCATGCCCCAATTGGGTGGTTACGCTGAGGGAGCCTCCGTGAGCTTCCACAATCGCCTTGGCGATGGGAAGCCCCATGCCGGTCCCCTGTACGAGATACCGATGGTCTTTGCCACGATAAAACTTTTCAAAAATGAGGCTCTGTTCGAGGTCGCTGATTCCAGCGCCGCGATCCGCCACGCTGGTAACCACAAAGTCGCCGTTTGCTTCCGCGCTAACCGTTATCGGCTGGTCCTGCGGCGAATACCGGCTCGCGTTCTCCAGCAGATGCACCAGGACTTCGTTGGCCCGAGGCAGATCGATCTGCACGCGCGGAAGACCAGGAGGCGCCTCCACCCTAATTTCGCGGCTGCCGAGAGCGCTCTTGCATTGCTCAAGGGCATTGCCAATCAGTTCGTCAATCGAATGGGGCTCCAGCTTAAGCTCTATCTCACCCGCGTCCAAACGGCTCATTTCCGCGGCTTCTCCGACAAGCCGGTTCAGGCGGTCGCTTTCTTCATTGATGATGCTCATGAGCTCTTGCCGTTGGTCTGCGCTCAGCTCTGAATTCGACAGGAGGCTTGTAACCGAAGCCTTGATGGAAGTCAGGGGGGTGCGCAGTTCATGCGTGACAGCATCGAGCAGCGCTGTGCGCAGGCGCTCTCCTTCGCGAGCCGCCGCCGTTTGCCCAAGCTGCTCGACGGCCCGCGCTCGTTCCATGGCGATGGCCACGAGATTGCCCAAGGCCTCGATCGTTTGCCGGGAAAGGGTTGGACCTGAAATTCCTAAGCTGCCGATGGTTCGCACCCCCAGCCGGACTGGCATCAGACAGAGGCTATTCGCTGCATCAATGATCGGCTCGTCTCTTGCCGCCACCGCCTGCAATCTCTCGACTTCGAGCTGCGAGGTTCCAGGGCCGGAACGGTATATCTTCTGCTTGTCCGCGAGGAAGAGAGCGGCAGCGCCCATTTCGAAGACGTCCACTATCTGCGATGGAATTCGATTCAGCAACTCGATAACATTGCCGGCCACCAGCAATTGCTGGCTGAACCGGTAGAGCCTTTCAATTTCGCGCCGCCGGGCCAAAGCATCTTCTGCTCGCTGCCGCGCGCGAGAAGAAAGGTGACTTACGATTACCGACACGGCCAAGAACGCAACCAGTGCAACCCAATTTTCCGGATCCGCAATGGTGAACGCGCCCACCGGAGGCAGAAAGTAGAAATTGAATGTCAGCACTGCCGCTACGGACATCACGACAGCAACGGCTAATCCCCAAACTGTCGAGACGATTAATATCGCGAGCAGATACGCCAATGCGATGGTTGTGGCATTGACGTGCGCGGACTTCTTGAAGACAACCGTGATCGCCAGCACGATGCCAACTGCCAGAATGAAATGTAAGACGCGGGTTCGCGGGCGCTCCGCCACGAGAGCATTCTAGCGTAATATGCTAATGGCTGCGGAAGAGATTAGGTTCATGCAGAAAACCCCTGAGCAATGGCTCGCGGAGGCGTCGCCCCGAGAGAAAACAAAGGGCATTCTAAAGCTGTTCCTCGGCTACGCCCCCGGCGTCGGTAAAACCTACAGCATGTTAAGCGAAGCAATCCGGCGGCACAGTCGCGGGGAAGATGTAGTCGTCGGCGTCGTAGAAACGCACGGGCGCAAGGCTATCAGCGAGCTGGCGGCGCGGCTTGAAATCGTCCCTCCGAGAAAGCTCGAATACAAGGGCGCTGTGTTCGAGGAAATGGACGTGGACTCAGTTATAGCCCGCCGGCCGCAAGTCGTTATCGTAGACGAACTCGCTCATACGAATATCCCCGGCAGCAAACATCGAAAGCGCTACGAGGATGTCCTGGAAATGCTTGATGCAAAACTTGATGTCCTCTCCACAGTCAACATTCAGCACATCGAAAGCATTGCGCCCACGGTCCGTTCGATCACGGGAATTACAGTCCGCGAAACCGTGCCCGACTGGTTGCTCAAGGTCTCTACGGAAACAGTTATGGTAGATCTGACTCCGGAGGCTCTTCAGACTCGAATGAGCCGCGGCGACATTTATAACCGCGAGAAGGTAGAGCAAGCATTGAAGAATTTTTTCCGGCGCGGCAACCTTATTGCTCTCCGCGAACTGGCTCTCCGCCAGGTGGCTGAACAAGTAGACCGCAGCCTAGAATCGTACATGGAGCTGGAGGATATCCGGGAAACATGGCTGGTCCATGAGCGGATTGCCGTGTGCATCAGCTCTAACCCAAGAGCGCAGTACCTGATTGCGCGAGCTGCCCGCATGGCTCGCCGGATGGATGCTGACCTGTATGCGGTTCACGTAGACATTGAAGATGCGAATGAACGGGACCAGAAGACCCTTGAAGCAAATCTCCAATTTGCCGACAGCCTGGGAGCAAAGACGGTGCGTTTAAAAGGCAGCAGCATCGTTGGCGCGGCCGCCGCTTTCATGAGCGAAAAGCATATCACCCAGGTAATCTTTGGAAGGTCTCCCGTCAAAGGATGGCGAAAATTTCTGTACCTGAACGCAATTAATCGCTTCCTCCGCGATGCCCCCGCCGTCGACGTTCATATAGTCACCCAGGAACCTGATTAGCTCCGAAAAACCCGAATCCAGGTTGAAGCCGCCTGCGTTCCGATATATCTTGCTCGCCAAGAGGGAGGAGGGGCTTGGGTTCCCGCCCGCTATTGGTCCCGGGGCATCCTGACGATCCCGCCAGGGATAAACGCCTGCTCTGGCGAAAGCTGTTATATACTTCCTTTGAGAAAAGATAATGAAACTCGAAGAAATTGACCATTGGACGACACAGATGACCGACTTGCTCACAAATGTGAGTGGTAAACTGAACCAAACTGCTGACATCAATTTGGCTTTGGGTAAGAAACTGGACAAGCTCGCAGACCTTTCCACTCGGACTGAGCAAAGGCTCGATTCCGTAGGCGTAAAGCTGGAAACTCTGGCAGACCT
>JBOGJZ010000213.1:0-4119 GCA_050745645.1 Terriglobia bacterium
CAGTTACCTTAAGCCGCGCCCCAGGCGCGAAGGGCTTCAAGGCTTGCATTTTCCGCTCAATCGCAGCGCCATCACGCAGCGCCGGAATCCTCACGTCGATCATTGCCGAAGCGTATTCCGGCGCCACGTTCGGGCGTGTGCCGCCTTTGATGAGGCCGACGTTGATTGTGAGGCCGCTGCGCGGGCGAGCAAAACGTTCGATCCGCAGAATCTGGCGGGCGAGCTCGGTAATGGCGTTGATGCCCGCTTCCGGCTCGATCCCGGCATGGGCCGGACGCCCTTGGACCTCGATCCGGAACTCACCAACGCCCTTGCGCGCGGTTTTCAGCGCGCCGCCCTTCGCCGCCGGCTCCAAAACCAGGCATGCGCGGGCGCTTTTTGCCTCTCGCTCAATCTCTGTACGAAACGCGCGCGAGCCGATTTCTTCATCCGGGGTCAGGAAAAAGCGTACTGGACTGGAAGGTTCGATCCTGAATTCCCGGAGGGCGCGAAGCGCCCAAAGCCCGCAAATGATACCGGACTTCATGTCCAGCACTCCCGGTCCGAAAGCGTGGCCGTTGCGGACGCGAAATGGCATTTGCGCAAGCGTCCCGAGGTCCCACACTGTGTCGGTGTGTCCGAGGATCAGAATCGGCTTAGACTGACGCCGCTTGCTCCAAAAGCAGGCAGTCACGGCAGCGCCGGCGTCTCTGCGGTGATGCAACAGGACTTGACCGCCTACGCGCTTCAGCTCATGGGCGAAAAAGGCCGCGATCCTGTCAAGGCTGGGCTTTGACGTACTGGGAGATTCAATCTCAACTGCCCGGCGGAGGCAAGCGAGCATTGGCTGCAATTGGGACCGGCAATACTCGCTTAATAGCTCAAGATTCATGTTGCCTCCGGTTCCGCAGGCTCGCAAATTCGACGGGCTGTCATCCTAAGCCCTTTTTTGTTGCGCAGGGGCCGCCTTTAGCAGTTTGTTGAAAAACGTTCCGCCCCTGTCATTCTGAGCGGAGCGAAGAATCTGCTTTTGCTATTTTTAAGGACTTGCGAGATCCTTCGTCGCCTTCGACTCCTCAGGATGACAGGCTGAGTGAGTTTTCCAACAAACTGTTAGACCCCTTCGCTATGCTCAGGGCAGGCTCTGCGGCTGTTGGTTGAAAAAACAAAAACCGCAGAGTATCTGGAACGCGAAACGCTGATTCCATAATGGCGTCGGCTCCTTCGCACCGGTAGGCTTGGTTTGTAGTCCAGACCAAGGCTGCCGGGAAAGGATCCGAACATGTTCATTATCGGATGTGATTTGCATTCGCGCTACCAGGTCATTGCGATGTTGGACACACAAATGGCGGTGGAGTGTCGCCAAAATCCGCTTGACAACGCCGGCGCCATGTATAGATGCGCTACTCACTCCTCATGTTCAGATCATAAAACCGGGCTGCCGGACGCGGTGAGTCGCCGGACGATGAACCGTTGCCGGCAAGGTGAGTTTTTCAAGCATCCCCGCGCACCAGGGATGGGCGCTATTTTTGCGAAGCTGAGATAGGATAAACTTTGCAGCACGCTCTTTGAGGCTTTGAACAATCGGCAGGGTGGTCATGCCTCTACATCAATCAGACACGCTACCCATGAGATCTGGGCATGGCGGCACAGGCTTGGCTCTTGGTATATTAATAAAAGGCGCGGATTCTAGCGTCCTCAGCGGCTCAAGTTAGTGAACAAAAAGGAGAATTGATGACAAATAATACCGGGCAAAAACAGGGCGGCCCGCTGAGCGGCTTGCGTGTGATTGACCTCTCGCACGTGATGGCTGGACCCACCTGTACGATGTTGCTGGCCGATATGGGAGCAGACGTAATCAAGGTCGAAAGAATACCGGGCGGCGATGACTCGCGCCGTTCGGTACCGCCGACCATCGCTGGTGAATCCGCCGCGTTCCTGATGATGAACCGGAACAAGCGCGGTATTGCCCTAGACCTCAAGAAAGAGCCAGGACGCCTGGTGTTGTCTAGGCTGCTCAGCAATGCTGACGTGGTGATTGAGAACTATCGCCAGGGCGTGATGGAGCGTCTGGGCTTTGGCTTTGAGGCGCTGCACAAGCAGAACCCGAGGCTGATTTATTGCGCAATCTCCGGTTTCGGGCGAACGGGACCCTACGCCGGCCGCGGCGGGTTCGACTTGATTGCGCAGGGCATGAGCGGACTAATGAGCATCACCGGGGAAGGCCCCGGCCGGCCGCCGGTCAAGGTCGGCGCGCCCATCACTGATATCACGGCTGGCATCCTCGCCTGCGTGGGCATCCTGGCCGCATTGCATCATCGCTCGGCTACCGGCCAGGGCCAGATGGTGGATACGTCATTGTTTGAGGCTGGAATTATCCATACTTACTGGCAGTCTGCTATCTGTTTTGCGACTGGCCAGCCGCCTGGACCGATGGGATCCCGGCATCCGCTGAGCGCTCCCTACCAGGCGTTTGCCACCTCCGACGGGTGGATCACCCTTGGCGCCGCCAACCAGGAAAATTGGCTGAGGTTGGTGGAGACGCTCGAAGATCCTGCGCTGGGCAATGATCCGCGCTTTGCCAATAATGCCGAGCAGATGCGTAATCTGCCAGCACTGGAAGAGGCGCTGACCCCGATTTTTAAGCGGCGCAGCTCAGCCGAGTGGCTGCATCGCCTGGAGGAGGCGGGCGTTCCGGCTGGGCCGGTGCTCGATGTGGCGCAAATGCAATCCGATCCACAAGCGCTGGCGCGAGACATGATCGTGGAGACGGTACATCCCACGGCCGGACGAGTGAAAAGCTTTGGGCTACCGGTTAAATTTTCCGGCTCGGTCCCCGGCAGGCCGCGCCGCCCGGCCCCTCTGCTAGGCCAGCACAGCAGGGAAGTGCTGCGCGAAGCGGGCTTCTCTGACGCGGAGATTGATACTTTTGCGGCGCAGGGGGCTGTACGTATGCCGGAATCCATGGAGGCTGCGAAATCATGAGCGAAGATTTATTGTACGAGATCAAGGATGGGATCGGGCGCATGACGTTTAACCGCCCTCAAGCGCGCAATGCCTTCACCTTCGAGATGTATGAACGGCTGGCGGAAATCTGCCAGCAGGCGGAAAAGGATCCGTCCGTCCGCGTTCTGGTGCTGACGGGCGCGGGAGAGAAGGCCTTTGCCTCCGGTACGGACATCTCTCAGTTTCCGGCCTTTTCTACCCCGGAGGACGCATTGCAATACGAAGGGCGGATCGACCGTGTCCTTGGCGCTTTGGAACGGTGCCCCGTTCCCACCATCGCTGCCATCGCCGGCGCTTGTATCGGCGGAGGATTTGGCGTCGCGTCTTGCTGCGACCTTCGCATCTGCGCTGCGAATGCGCGATTCGGCTTCCCGGTTGGCCGCACTCTCGGCAATTGCCTGTCTGGAGCGACCTGCGCCCGCCTGGCGGCTCTGCTGGGGCCGGCGCTTGTGAAGGACATCGTCTTCACCGCCCGCCTCATGGATGCCGCGGAAGCGCGCGAGATCGGATTGGTGAGCGAAGTTTTGCCTGATCACGCTGCTTTGCAGAGCCGTGCGGATGATTTAGCTCGGACTGTAGCCTCTCTGGCGCCGCTAACTCTACGCGCCACGAAGGAAGCCCTCCGCCGCATCAAGGAGAAAACTGTGCCGGGTGACGACCATGACCTCATCCTGATGTGCTACATGAGCAACGATTTCCGCGAAGGAATGGACGCCTTTCTGAATAAACGCTCGCCTAAGTGGACTGGAACCTAGCTTAAATTATAGATCGACAAAAGTTTAGTGTAATCCAGTCAAGTTAGTACAGACCACAGACTCTGCTAAAATTGCGAGTGGTAAAATCAGCCTAACTCAACTCACCTATATCCTTATTCCCATGTTTAACACATAAGCTAAGTATTTATTTTCCAGATGAATAGACAAATATTGTCGTAATCTTAGCCTAATAATATAAAACAATGTGATAGCAACCCACGACTATAATGAAACCAATCTCAGCCGATTAGCATCCAACAACTAGTTGCAATACAAAACTTGAATGTAAGGAGGGCTGGGACCATGGCTATTGTGCGATGGGAACCATTTCGTGACCTTTTGACGACTCAGGATCGGTTCAACCGGCTGCTCAATGAGA
>JBOGJZ010000214.1:0-3118 GCA_050745645.1 Terriglobia bacterium
GGCGCCACAACCGTTTTCAAGCCACCACCGCTTTCGAGCGCCTTACAGAGATGGATGCCATCCTGATCTGCGTCCCGACGCCTTTGGACGAGCACCGCGAGCCCGATCTGACTTATGTGCGCCGCACAGCGGAAACCATCAGCCGTCACTTGCGTCCCGGGCAGTTAGTAGTTCTCGAAAGCACAACCTACCCCGGAACAACTGAAGAATTGGTACTGCCCATTCTCGAACAATCCGGCCTGCGCTGTCCTATTATGCCCTACTCCACTGATGGGGTCACCGCCGCCTATTCCGATTCGAGCGCGATGGATTTCATGGTCGCCTTTTCCCCGGAACGCGAGGACCCTGGAAACGTGGCCTTCCAAACTCACCAGATTCCCAAAGTCATAGGCGGGGTTAACGGCCCCAGCGCCCAAGCGGCCACAGCCCTTTATGGCCAGGTCTTCGAGCGAGCGATTATGGTGAGCTCCTCACGTTCGGCGGAAATGACCAAGCTGCTGGAGAATATCTATAGGTGCGTAAATATAGCTTTAGTTAATGAGATGAAGCTGCTCGGATTGCGAATGGGCATCGACATTTGGGAAGTAATTGACGCAGCCAAGACGAAGCCTTTCGGCTTCACTCCTTTCTATCCCGGGCCCGGTTTGGGCGGCCATTGTATTCCGATAGATCCCTTTTACCTCACGTGGAAGGCTCGCGAGTATGAGTTCCCAACGCGTTTTATCGAGCTGGCAGGCGAAATCAATTCCGCCATGCCTGACCATGTCGTTTCGGCGCTCAGTGAGGCCTTAAACCAGCGCCGACAGTGCCTGAGAGACGCGCGGATACTTGTTCTAGGAATCGCCTACAAGAAGGACATTGACGACCTTCGTGAATCACCATCGCTCCGCATCATCGAACTGCTTCGCCGCCAGGGAGCCCATGTGGACTACCATGACCCTTACTTCCCTCGCCTGCACAAAATGCGGCACTACGATTTCGAAGACATGACTTCCGTGAAGCTTGCCGCTCAGGTGTTGGGCGAATATGCTGCCGTCCTCATCGCAACCGATCACTCAAGTTACGACTACCCGTCTATCGTTCGCCACTCGAATCTCGTCATCGATACCCGCAACGCAACCCGGGATGTGAAGGAACACAGGGATAAAATCGTCCGGTGCTAACGCGCTTCCCTCCGCCAGGGCGGGAGGTCTAGATTGTGAGGGGCGATGAAGAACAGATGATGCGTTCACCGCACCGCAGGTTTCACTTTTTTTCTTGATTTTTTCTTATTCGCTTGATTGGATTTTTCCAATCTTCTATACTCAGCCTGATGCACTGGGCGCTGGCGGGACTAACTCTTATCGTTATAGGGTACGTGTGCCGCCGCATCTTGCGCATGGATCAGCCTTTCCCCCGCCCGCCAGGTCTCACCCAGCTTCCCCCGGAACGCGAGGATATCTACCAGCCCATTGCCCTCGAGATCGAAACGCAGGCTGTGATTCTGGGGGTTTCGCTGAATGAAGCCCTGGGTGAGAGGGACTCTGGGAATTTGGAAAATGCCTGGCATCTGGTCCGTTTAGCTGTGTGCCAGTGGGACCGTCTAGCTGAGACCCTCACCATCTTACTCAACTCGATCACAGAAAGCCTGCCTTATTCACGTTCCGTAGTCGCCGTACGGAACATCTCTGCTGGCCGCTTCAGGTCTAAGAGCATGATCGAGTTTGGGGGCATGCGGGAGATGCTCGACCAGTTAATTTTCCGCTCAAAGCCTCGCTACCAAACCCATATTCGAGTGCTGCGCCGCGCCTTGGAATTGCTTACCGCCGAATTCCGCAGGAGCTACCGGGCGGCTGAGCAGATACCCGCCTCCTCGGCCATGTGGACCAACCTCGACCCCGATTTCCACGATCTTGACCTGCTCACCAAAGAATCGTTGCTGGCTTTCCGGGCCTTCCTCATTGCTTTGCCTGAGTCAGCGCTCCCAGCCTTTGCAGCAGACCTGAAGGTGGTTGTATCGAACAGCGTCCGTTCAAAGTCATCGACCGGCGCGCCGCACGTCACAGAGAGCTAAGCGCGAATCTATCATTCTGAACCTGCCATTCTGTCATTCTGAGCCGATTCGCTTCTCTTCGAATCGCTCTGAGCGGAGCGAAGAGGCTCACGGTAAACTCCGCGAAGAATCCAGGTTTCTTCCGTTTCAATACAGTAGGCCGATGCTTCGCGGAGCCTGCCCTGAGCCCGCAAAGATTCTTCGCTGCGCTCAGAATGACAGGCGAAGGGCTCAGGAAGACTAACGATAGTATCCAACCGGCCCAGCATGGCAGAATTGGCTTGTTAGCGTCCGGGTTGCTGCGCCGTTTCAGTTCTTCATCGCCGGCGCCCCGGGAAATTCAACTTTTGGAACCTGTTGGGCCTGCGTTGAAGCCTTGAAGTAATCATTGTCGCGCGTAAAGCCCGACCAACCGGCGTACATGTTATTGGGGAACAGACCGATGTAGGTGTTGTAATCCTGCAAAGCCATGTTGTAGCGCCGGCGCTCGACCGCAATGCGGTTCTCAGTTCCCTCGAGCTGGTCCTGGAGCTCCAGGAAATTCTGATCGGCTTTGAGCTGCGGGTAGTTTTCAACCACCGCAAGCAGTCGCCCCAAGGCGCCATCCAGTTGGCCGTTCGCCTGGATGCGCTGGGCGGGTGTTTGGGCGGCAAGCAAAGCCTCGCGAGCCTGATCGACAGCGCTGAAAACCCGCTCTTCGTGGGACGCATAACCCTTCACTGTCTCGACCAAATTCGGGATAAGATCGGCCCGGCGCTGGATGACAACGTCTACTTGTGACCATGCTTCGTTAATCTGCTCCTTCTTTCGCACCATGTTGTTGCGGGATCCTACGTAAGAACCGATGATGACAACCACCACGACAACCAGAACGATAACAACAATTTGCCATTTCTTCATTTCATTCTCCCCAGATGGTACTGCGTAGCGGCGGCATAAAGCCGCTGCTACTTACTATCGGAAAGGCTCAATTCCTCAAACCTCCGGTCAACTTCGTCCACCACATATGTGATCGCGTTCAGATAGCCGTTGAACAGGTCTTCAAGGTTCAGGCCCTTCCCGGAGTTTTCCCTTCTGCGGATAGCG
>JBOGJZ010000215.1:0-3321 GCA_050745645.1 Terriglobia bacterium
GAGTTCGGAGAACGGAGCTTCGCCCCTCGAAGGATTCTTTGAGCTGGTCCCGGCCAAGGCTCGCCTCGTTGAATCCTGCGGTGGACCCGATTCCACCAGCCATCTATCCGGTGAGGTTTTCACCCAACCATGATTCTTTGTTCAATCTCCCCGCCTCATGCAGGGAGGCCCGGCGCCCAATCAGAGTTTCGGTGGACTTCTGCCCACCATGCGCTACCCCGGGCTGCCGGGCGTGCGAACCGGCGACGTCGCAGGACTCTCCTGGCGCAGCGTCCAGTACAAACGCACCGCCAAGTGACGAGCCACGGCCACCTTGGCCACATTCCTGCCCCGCCGGAACTTCAGCCGTTGATATTTGCGCCGCAGTTCGGGATCAAACTGCACCGCGCTGTGAGCAGCCTCCACCAGCAGCCAACGCAGCATCTGGTTGCCTTGCTTGCTGATGCGGCCGAGCCGCTGATGACCGCCGCTGGAATGCTCGCTCGGGTTCAGTCCGAGATAACTGACCAGCTGGCGGCTGGTCGGAAAACGGTTCACCGGACCGAGGGTCAGCACAAAAGCCAGAGCCGTCACCGGCCCCACGCCCTTCTGCTCCATCAACCGCGCCGCATCCGCCCGATGTTCCGCCTCCGCTTTCACTGCCCGATCAAGCGCCTCGATCCGCGGCCCCAGACTGTCCAGCAGCTCCAGCAACTCCTTGCGCCGCCGGCTCGCCCACGGACCCAGGCTCAGCTCTTCCAGTTCGGCCTGGCCCCGCGCGCTCCACAGCTTCCACTTGCGGCACACTCCCTGGCTCATCGCCAGGAAGTGCAACTGGTTCTTCACCGAGGTCTGCATCCGCACCAGCTTGTCCCGATGCTTCAGCAGTTGCCGCAGGTCGCGCTCCTGGGGTGTTGGAATCCAGATACGCGGGAATCTCTTCGTTACCACCAAGTCCAACAGGTGCTCGGCGTCCCGCGTGTCGGTCTTCTGCCGCCGCACGGCCCGGGCCCGAATCTCGGCCGGATCCCCGACCCACAACTCGTGGCCCATTTCCGCGACCATCCGCTCGAACCACTGCGTGTAGCCGGTCGCTTCGATCCCGATCAGCACCGGCTTCGGCAGGCTGGCGTAAAACGCTCTGGCTTCTCCACTCTCATGTTCCAACCGGCGCGTCACGACCTCGCCGCTCTGTGTCTCCAACCTCGCAATCATCGGGTAGCGCGAATGCAAATCACATCCGATAATCGACATGTTCGGCTCCTTTCCCGACAGCCTTAGTCCGGACTACAAACCAAGCCTACCGGCCCTAAGGAGCCGACGCCATTATGGAATCAGAGTTCGCCTTATAACGCCGCGGCTTTTCCGTCGGATGAAACGCCGCAGAGCCTGCCCTGAGCATAGCGAAGGGGCTGAGAAGCGAGCCCTGCGCTACAAGAGAAGGGCCGACAGGACGAATGATTCCCGACTTTGGCGGAACCTGGCTAATGACATAAGCCGCCAGGTAGCCCAATGGTTCGGCTTCCCGGTTACGATCGGGAATGGCCAAAAGATGTCCCATCTGAAGGCGGAGGAGCAGGGTTCAGATTCCCGCTTGCGCGAAAATGACGGCGTGGCAGCCAGGCTGCTGCGACCGTGCTACAGCCGTATATTCCCGCGCACCCAAGCGTCAATCCGGTCAAGCGCCCGCTGAATATTTTCGATTGAGTTTGCAAATGAAATCCGCAGGAAGCCCTCACCCGACCTGCCGAATGCGGTTCCAGGCAGGCAAGCCACGCCAGCCCCGGCGAGGAGTTGATCCGCCAAGTCACGCGCCGACTTGCCAGTTGCTGAGATATTGGGGAACGCATAGAAAGCGCCGTATGGCTGGGCGCAACGAAAGCCAGGAATGCGGTTAAGCCCCTCGACGACGACTTTGCGTCGTCTGAGAAACTCTTCTTTCATGTATTCCACGCAGCTCTGATCGCCCTCAAGCGCCTGAATGGCAGCGACTTGAGTGAATGTCGCGGTACACGAATTGGAGTTGATCATCAGCTTGGTAAGTTGTTCCACCAGTTCTGGGCGCATGATCCCGTAACCCAGCCGCCAGCCCGTCATGGCGTAGGTCTTGGAAAGGCCATCCAGCACGATGGTCAGGTCGCGCATCGCAGGGAATTCAGCCATGCTGGCGTGCGCGGGCCCATAGGTCAAACGGTTGTAAATTTCGTCTGAAAAGACGTACAGGTCGCGCCCCGCAAGCCCATCGGCCAGTTTGGCGAGCTCTGCGCGGCTCATGACGCCACCGGTAGGATTATGCGGAGAATTCAGGACAACCATGCGGGTGCGGCCGGTAGTCTTATCCAGGATTGCCTGCGCTTCAACATCGAAGTCATCCTCCTCGCGCAGGATGTAGGGCACGGGTGTTGCGCCCAGAAACCGGATCATCGACTCGTAGATTGGAAAGCCGGGATCCGGATACAGCACCTCGTCTCCCGGCCCCACCAGCGCCAGCATCGTAAAAAAGAAAACCGGCTTTGCGCCCGGCGTGATGATGACTTGGGAAGGGTCTACGGAGATGCCGCGCCGACGCCCGGCATCCGCGGCCACGGCCTTGCGCAGGCCAGGGAGCCCCACAGGAGGCCCGTAGTGTGTCCAACCGTCTCGAAGCGCCTGAATCGCGGCTTCAACCACGTGCGGCGGAGTCGGGAAATCAGGCTCGCCGATCTCGAGATGGATGATATCTCGCCCTTCAGATTCGAGCTGCCTGGCCCTCGCCAGCACTTCAAAGGCTCCCTCCGTGCCAAGATCGGACATGCGCTGAGCTAGCCGCACCGCTGTTTCTGTAGCTTTCATAATTCCGCTCCAAAACGCTAGCATAGTGGAGGCTTTCTCACGTGTCCAGGAAGCATTGACGGCAATGAGCAGGTCAACCAGGCACTGGTTACCGGGATCGAACTGACTGAACCCGGCAGTGAAGTGACGTAAAACGTCACTCCGGTGGGTCTCAGCGCAGATTAAGTTTGAGGTTGATTTTTGCAGCCGTTTTGATGCATAGAGATAGTTGGGGTATAACATTCTAGTAAACAGCGCTGGAACCCGGCAGTTTTGGAGCAGCATTTGCTAAACAGCTTGGGTTGCGCGGGAGCAGTCGTCTGTGGCGCTTTGCAGCGCCCGCAAAACATGAAAACGAGGCGTAGGGGTCGCGGTAAGCTGTGCCCCCGGCCACGCCAAGGCGTGCTCCTACAATCCGTGTCGCGCCGAGCTGATTTTCATGGCAGATGCCATGCGCCTGCGACGCACCGCTTGTGGATGAAAATGGCTGTGTCATCCCCGCGAAAGCGGGAATCCACCCCTGGGACCCCC
>JBOGJZ010000216.1:0-17069 GCA_050745645.1 Terriglobia bacterium
GTAGCGCTATCGAGCGCGACCATTAGAAATTGGGCCCGGCGGGAACCCGATCCTGTGAATCGCATCGATTGCCATCCAGATGTTGACCAACCCAAATCCCGAAATGGCTCCTCGCACGAAATAATTGCTCCCCATCGGCGAGAGCCATGGATAATGCGACAGAAAGAAGTTCTGGCTCCAAAAAGAGGCCCACGGTGAGAAGAGGAGGACCACGCCGAGAACAAGGTAAAACACGATGCGAACCGAAATCCAGAACAATTTCATGCTGGGGTAGTCCAATCGCTCTCGACCGCCGCGCCAAAGCGCTAAAATTCCAGGCTGAGTTTAAGTGGGTGGCGTCGCCACCCGCTGCGGCGGCCCGCAGTCATTCCCGCACAGCTTGTCCTCCGCGAAAGCGAATGAGCGGGAATCCCGCATATACGGGGACAAACTTGCGCCGGCCCACGCAGGGATGCGCGCGGCGATATTCGCCGTCAGCGCGCTTTATGCTGCAGCGAGCGGATCTTTTCCGCCACGTCCTGGTAATCGATGTTCAAGCTGTACACCTCGGAAAACCTATCCAGCGCCGCTTTGGCGTCTCCGGATTGTTCATAGGCGAGACCCAAGTCGTAGTTCAGTCCCAGCGTGGTTTCCTCATCGTTTCCGGGCGCCTCGAGGGCGCGTCGATACCACCGCACGGCGATGGCAGGCATTCGTTTTTCCATGAAGCATGAGCCGAGCAGCGAACACGACTCAACGAATCGAGGCGGGAAAGTCTGCCTGTCCGCGCCGCGCGCGATCTTCTGAAATTCCCCGATGGCCTCGTCCAGCAGCCCCATCTCACGGAAGGCCACTCCCAGATTATAGTGAGCCTGCGGCGTGTCCTGGGAGGAATCCTCCTGCTGTTCTATCTCCAGCTCGGCGAGCAGATCGTGGAGGGCGGAGCTGAACGAATCCGGGTTCCCAGTCATACTGGAATCTCCCTGTCCGTAGCCCACAACAGGGGTCCGGATCGCCGGCGGCTCATCGAGAGAATTTTCGAGATCCAGCCTGAGATCGTCGAGTAAGCTACCTCGCGGAGCCTGATTTTCCGCAAGGCTGGGCGCGGAGGAGGCGGCAGTTATTCCCCCGGTCTCGGCCGCCGGATCGTCTACTGTCTGGGCGTCTTTCAGCTTCTTCCAAAACTCCGCGAGATCAGGATGTCCCGGATAGGCGGCTTCCAATTTCTGAAGGCCGGCGCGGGCTTCAGCAAAGAATCCGTATTCGAAGTAAAACTGAATCTCCGTCTTTTCCTCTTCTCCCAATGGCGGCAACGGCTCTAAAGCGCCCGGCCCTGCACGCTGCGAGTGGATACTCGCATACTCCTCCCATTCTGAGGAGAAGTCGATTTCGGTTTCCCGGTCCTCGGAGGCAGGAGAAGATTTCAAGGATTCAGAGGTCTCAGCAACCGGCAGCGGCTCAGACGCAAGTCCGGACTCGGGCGATGCTGCGGGCTTCGCGACAACAGCCTCCCCGTCCACATCGAAGGCGGTAGGTGCTTCAGCGGATTGCGCTTTCTCCCGAGCCTTCCCTTGTTTAGCAAGCGCCTCGTTAAGCAGGACCTGCAATACTGCCTTATCGCCTCCGCGCTTGATGAGCTTGCCATAAATTTCCTCGGCGATGGCCCATTGCTCCGCGCGCACGGAAGCTGCGGCCAATCCCTCGAGCAGCTCACTGCCGTGCCGTGCGCACTTCGGCCGCTCACAAATCGCGTAGATTAACTCCAGAACCGCGGCGCGCTGTGGATAGGCTTGGAGAAGTCTGTGCAAGAAGGCGGTGAAAGGTTCCGCCTGTTGCCGCTCCAGGGCAATATCCGCGATGGCCCCCATCAGACGAAGACCGGCATCGGGATTGCCGGCTTGAAAGCAGCGGCTGGTAAAGCGCTCGACCGTTTCAAAGTCAGCGGGATTGTCGAGATAGATTTCCAGGGTCAGCGCCTCAGCCTCATCCAGCTTCTGGGCGCCCAAGCAGGTTTCGAGCCGGATCAGGCGGGCTTCGCGGCTTGCCTTTAACTCCGGCCTGGCGTTGAGCAAATTCGCGGCGTCTTCAAAGCGCCCGCCTTCCACGGCCATGCGCGCCTCCAGCAGAAGGACGCGCGCGTTTTGCCGGTCCAGACGTGAGGCCCGCTCCAGAGCTGTTTTTGCGGCTGCGGCATTCTTCTGTCGATGAGCGATCTCCGCCGCCTCAAGATAGGCAAGCGATGCCTCACGAGCTCGGCCTCCGGCCTCGTGAAGTTCGCCCAGGCGAATGCGGTAAACCGCGTTCTCCGGGTCCTGCCCGATGAGCTTGCCGAGAATCTCAAGAGCCTTTTCCTGAAGCGAATGGCTCTGGCAAAAGGAGAGGGCCTGAGCGTACTGGTCCCGCGCTTCATGGCTTAGGCCCTGGCTGGAATAGAGCTCGGCGAGCTTGACTAGAGGATCGGCGGAGCGCGTGTCCAGCTTGGCGATCTTCTTGTAAATCGCGATCGCCTTGAGCCCAAAGCCTTCATGGGCGTAGGCCGCACCTAGTTTGTAAAACTGCCGGAGCGCGCCCGGGATGTTCCGGTCCCGGACGTAAAGGTCGCCTACCGTATTAAGGAGAGACAGGTCCGCCGGATCCTGCTCCACGATAGCGAGATATTGTTTGATCGCTTGCGGGAGTTTTTTCTGGCCTACCAGTTTTGCGGCTTCTTCAAGCGCTTTGCTTTTGTTGAAAGGCATCCCAAGGCTCCGCAGCCGGGCGGGTACTGGATTGCGGTTTAGGCTAGCATACGGCCAATCCGCAAGTCAAAAAACTGGCGTCCACGCCGCCTAGCGTTTGCGATGCTTAGAAGCTATTTCAAAACCTTCCGCAAGACGATCATGAAGCAGGCGATATGAAAGAACCTTTCATAAATCATCAGGGAGCGGTCGTAGCGCACGGTCATCCTGCGTCGCAGGTTTGCGCCGATTCCGGCGGTGCGGAGCGATCAACCCGCTGAGGAAGAGCCGGCCGGAAACTTACCGCAACGATGAAGTGGCAGCGGCCGCGTCGCCCCTTTTCCTCCTCGCTGTGATAGATTTCCCCACGCCTCAAAAACGCAAAGCATAGGCCGGCCAACCACTATATATTGGGGCTACCCACTCCGAACCCGAAAGGACCCAAATTTTAATTCTCGCAAACGCGGGGCGGGCCAGTCATGGCGCAGTTTAGTTGTCCTCAACAATTCAAACTACACCATCACTTACGCAGCCCAGGCGCTCATGCTATATTTAGCCTGTCCCCCGTCAACCACCGGGCGCGTAGCTCAGTTGGGAGAGCGCGGCGTTCGCAACGCTGAGGTCGAGGGTTCGAATCCCTTCGCGTCCACCAGGAATTTTGAGATGCCGGCGAGGGTGGCGCGCCACCGGATAAAACTATTCCCCTTCTCACTGGGGCTTAAAAATCGCTGCGGGCATCCTGAGCGGAGCGCCGGCACAGAACATGAGACGGCGCAGCGGCTTCATCAACGGCCATGACAACCTTGGAAGGCACAGTTCTCGGAAAGATTGTATCGCGGCGGCGCCTGAGGATCGAGCAGGCAAAGAGCCGCATCCCCGAGTCAGAGTTGAGACTGGTTGCCGAGGCTCGCCGGGATATGCGTGAGTTCAAAGCTGCGCTGCGCGCTGGAAATCCGGCGATTATTGCGGAGCTCAAGAAGGCTTCGCCATCGCATGGGCTGCTCCGGCGCGATTACGCTTGTGAGGAGATAGGCTTGCAATACGAGCACGCTGGAGCGGCTGCGCTTTCCGTCCTCACCGAGGAAGAGTACTTCCTCGGCTCGCTCGACGATCTTAACAAGGTGAGGGCTGCTACAACATTGCCGGTACTGAGAAAGGACTTCATTCTCGATCCGTATCAGATATGGGAGTCCGCGGCGCACGGTGCAGACGCGCTGCTGCTCATTGTGGCAGTGCTCTCTGACGAGGAACTCTCCAACCTGCTACGGCTCGCCGCCTCGCTGCGGGTGGCGGCCCTGGTGGAAGTGCACACGGAAGAGGAGTTATCGCGAGCGCTGGAGGCCGGCGCCGGCATCGTGGGCGTGAACAATCGCAACCTGAAAACTTTGGAGGTGTCGCTCGCCACCTCTTTCCAGCTTGTCGAAAAGATTCCTTTATCTTGCCTCAAGGTTAGCGAAAGCGGCATTAAGACCCCTTCTGATCTGGCCGCGCTGCACAAGGCAGGCTTCGATGCGGCGCTGATCGGCGAACGCTTCATGACTCAGCTTGATCCTGGCGCCGCGCTTCGCAGCTTGCTTGAAGGCGTCCAGGGTGCTGCGGCGGAAGAGCGAAAATGAAGGATCGGAATTCATCTGATGACCAGAGTGAAAATTTGCGGGGTGACACGCGCCGAAGATGCGTTTCTTGCAATTGAGCTGGGCGCCTCAGCGATCGGCTTTAACTTTTACAGAGCGTCGCCGCGCTACATTGACCCTCGCGATGCGCGGAAGATCATCACTCAACTTCCGCCCCTCGTATCCACAGTCGGAGTATTTGCGGACGAAGCAGACGTTTTAAGAATCCGGGCAATGGCAGAGCAAAGCGCGGTAGGCGCGGTGCAGTTGCACGGCCCACGTCTACCCTCAGACTTGAGCACGTTGAAGTCATTTCCGGTAATTCGCGCCGTGGCCGTTTCGCCTGATTTCGACCCCAGCTCTCTTGTGGGACTGAGGGCAAGCGCCTTTCTTCTGGATGCGTGCGAGCCTCAACTCATTGGCGGCACGGGCCGGACAATCGACTGGCGTCAAGCCCGGGAAGTCCGGCTGATGGGGTGCACGATTATCCTTGCAGGAGGTCTGACGGCGGAAAACGCCGGCCAAGCCATCCGCGCGGTACGTCCTTATGCCGTAGACGTAGCGAGCGGCGTGGAATCTTCTCCTGGCATCAAGGACGCAGGAAGGTTGCGCGCCTTTTTTGCAGCCGTTGAGGAAGCTGACCGGGCGCTGAAATTTCCCACGAAGCATGATTCCAGCCAGCGAGCCTAAGCCGCCGCTGAGAACCTCGATTTCTCATGCAGAGCCACTCGCCTGTCATTCTGAGTGCAGCGAAGAATCCATGGGCTCAGCAGGGCAGGCTCCACGAAGCATTTGCTTGTTGTTGGAAATAGATTCTTCGCAGTGTGCATCGTGAGATTCTTCGCTGCGCTCAGAATGACAACGATTAAGATCAAACCAGCTCAGAACGATTCAAATGGGAGGACTCGGCTCAGAATGATAGTCAAGGGGATTTTTCAGCGACTTGCTTAAGGCGAATCCTCAATAGCTTAGCGGCCAGTGCGCTCCTGGTGGGGTATAGTTGAAAACTGCCGGGCGATTCAGGACTCGCCCGGCAAAGCGAGATTTGTCTTTTCTGAAATAGTAGACAGGACGACTAATGAGCATAGCGCAACCAACCAATATGGCGTATCCGGACTCCCGAGGACGGTTCGGTGAATTTGGGGGACGCTTTGTGCCTGAGACACTGATGCACCCCGTCGAGGAGTTGGAGCGAGCCTATGAAGAAGCTCGTCATGATCCGCAGTTCCAGCAGGAACTCGCGAGCCTGCTCAAGAATTACGCTGGGAGGCCTACGCCTTTTTTCTATGCGCGGCGCTTGACGGAACATCTGGGCGGTTCGCGGATTTATCTGAAACGAGAGGATCTTCTGCACACCGGCGCACATAAGATCAACAACTGCCTGGGGCAGGGATTACTCGCGCAGCGGATGGGTAAGAAACGCCTCATTGCGGAGACCGGCGCCGGACAGCACGGGGTCGCAACAGCGACCGTGGCTGCGCTGCTGGGCCTCGAATGCGTGGTCTATATGGGCGAGGAGGATATGTCCCGCCAAGCCCCAAACGTTTTCCGCATGCGGCTGCTTGGCGCCGAAGTCGTCGGCGTGGGATCGGGGGGCAAGACGCTGAAGGATGCCATCAATGAGGCCATGCGCGACTGGGTGACGAACATCGAGAACACGTACTATCTGATCGGTTCGGCGCTTGGTCCGCACCCTTATCCGATGATGGTGCGAGATTTTCATCGCGTCATCGGCCAGGAGGTGCGCGAGCAGATGATCGCAGCTACCGGCCGCCTGCCAGACGTCCTCTTCGCCTGTGTCGGTGGCGGAAGCAATTCCATCGGTCTGTTTTACGATTTCATTCCCGAATCGAGCGTCAAAATGGTTGGCGTTGAAGCCGGAGGCAGAGGTTCAGCGCTGGGCGAGCACGCAGCGCGTTTTTCGGGCGGGAGGCCAGGGGTTATTCACGGCATGTACACCTACGTTCTGCAGACCGAAGACGGGCTGATTTCGAATACGCATTCGGTTTCTGCTGGATTGGATTATCCCGCCATCGGGCCGGAGCACGCAGCGCTCTACTGCCGGGGCCGTGTGGAATACACCCGAGCGAGCGACGAGGAAGCTCTTAACGCCGCGCGGCTGCTTTCGCGATTGGAGGGCATTATCCCGGCCCTCGAATCCGCCCACGCCGTTGCGGAGGTGATAAAGCGCGCCCCGCAGATGAGCCGTGACGCTCATGTGGTCATCAACCTTTCCGGCCGGGGCGACAAAGACCTTGGTATTTTCCAGTCCGAGGGGGTCCTCTAGCGCCATGTCCGGGGTGTGCACAAGCCGGATCGAGGCCCTCCTGCGCGATCGCGGCGCCGAAGGCGCCGGCAGGCTGATTATCTACTTGACCGCAGGCGATCCGTCGATTGAAGATACGGGCAAAATTCTGCAGGCTGTGGATCGAGGCGGCGCCGATTTAATCGAGATCGGAGTACCGTTCTCGGATCCCATGGCGGACGGAGTGGTCATCCAGCGGGCTTCGGAGCGAGCCCTTCGCGGTGGCGCGACGCTCTCCCGCATCATGGCTCAGCTTCCGCAGTGGCGGCGTCAGGTTCGCGCGCCGTTCATCCTTTTTAGCTATTATAATCCGGTATTGCAGTATGGCCTCGATCGCTTTGCCCGGGACCTCGCGGCGGCGGGCGGGGAAGGCGCGCTCATCGTTGACCTCTCTCCTGAAGAGTCGGAAACCTACGTTGCCGTCATGCGAAGGGAAAATCTTGATACGGTTTTCCTGGCCTCGCCCACTTCAACGGATGAACGGCTCTCGCGGATTGGGCAGCTCTCGACCGGATTCGTTTATTTGATTTCGCGACCAGGCGTTACCGGGGAACGCGCAACCCTGCCGGATGCGGTGGCACCCCTCGTTTCGCGCGTCCGCCGTTTTACCACACTTCCGCTTGCGGTGGGGTTTGGCCTTTCGAATCCGGATCAGGTTCGCCAGGCCCAAGCCCTGGCTGGCGCGGCCGTAGTGGGCAGCGCCTTGGTAAACACCCTCGAGCAGCATTATAGCGCGCAGGGCGAACAGCAAATCGAGCGCTTTGTGCGCTGGTTGAAATCCGGCACAGGGAGCAGACCTGCATGAAGGACGTGACCGAGTGGCGAAGGCGCATTGATGAAATTGACCAGGAAGTGCTCAAGCTCCTGAACGAGCGCGCCCATTGCGCAGTGGAGATTGGACACCATAAGAAGGCGCGCAACTTACCGGCTTGGGCGCCGGAGCGGGAAGCAGAAATTTTGCGCAATGTGGTGAAGGCAAATAGCGGCCCCTTGGACGATGCAGCCGTGCGACGGCTCTTTGAGCGCATCATCGATGAAGCCCGCTCTCTGGAGCGCCACGTCATGAGTGAAGGTCAGGTTCAGGCGAAGGAGATCTAAAACCATGGTGGTGGTTATGCAAGAGGGCGCGCAGGAACCGCAGATCCAGGCGGTCATGGATAGGCTGCTGAAGATGGGGTTTGACGTCCACCGCTCTACAGGGGTTCTGCAGACTGTACTCGGCGGCGTCGGCGCCAAGACGGACTTCGATATCCGGGAGATTGAATTGCTGGAAGGCGTGCAGGAAGTGCATCGCATTATCGCCCCGTATAAATTGGCCAGCCGGCATTTCCGTCCCGAAGGATCGGTCATTGACCTCGGCAAGGGCGTCAAGGTGGGCGGGCGGCAAGTCATCATGATGGCGGGACCATGCAGCGTCGAGAGCGCCGAGCAGATCGAGACTATCGCCGCACTGGTGGCGAGCGAAGGAGTGCGGGTGATGCGGGGCGGCGCGTTCAAGCCGCGCACCTCGCCGTATACGTTTCAGGGTCTCGGACCAAAAGGCCTGGAGCTGATGCGGTGCGCCGCTGATCGCCACGGACTGCTGGTAGTCTCCGAAGTCATGGACCACTCACAGATTCCCCTGCTCTTGGAATATGCCGATATTTTGCAGGTCGGCACGCGGAACATGCAGAATTTCATGTTGCTGCGCGAGCTCGGCAAGGTGACGAAGCCGGTGCTATTAAAACGGGGCATTTCCGCAACTATCGAAGAATGGCTGCTTTCGGCGGAGTACATTATGTCCGGCGGCAATTACAATATCGTCCTCTGCGAGCGCGGCATCCGGACGTTTGAAAGCGCAACGCGCAACACGCTGGACGTTTCCGCCATACCGGTCGTTCACAAGCTCTCGCATTTACCCATCATCGCCGATCCCTCGCAGGCTACCGGACGGCGTGATCAGGTCATTCCCATGGCTCGTGCCGCAGTGGCAGCGGGAGCAGACGGCATTCTGCTCGAAATTCACAACGATCCTGAGCACGCGCTGAGTGACGGCCCGCAGCAATTGTATCCCGAGCAGTTCCGCAAGCTGATGTCAGAGCTGCGCATGATTGCTCCTGCCGTAGGACGGACGTTCTAGTGTTGCCTGTAGCGCCGACATCTTGCCGGCAAATGCGGCCGGAACGAGCGGCGCCACACTGCGATCCACAATGTTCAATACTCCAGCGGGCGATTCCCTGTGACAGCTTCTGACGGTTTTTTCCGGCGCATTGCGATTATCGGCTTGGGTCTGATTGGCGGTTCCTGGGGCCTGGCGCTGAAGGAACGCGGCTTCCGCGGCATCCGTGTAGGCTGCGACAGGCCGGAAGTCCTTCGGCGCGCCGCGGAGATTGGGGCTGTGGACGAAGTCGAAGAGGATTGGCGCCGCGCCGTCAGCGGGGCTGATCTCGTGATCCTCGCGATACCCGTCGGACCCACGCTGAGCTTACTCGACGAACTCAACGGCTTCCTGGCCCCGGGCGCGCTCGTCACGGACACCGGCAGCACGAAGGCGAACATTTGCCGCCGCGCCCAGCAACGAGTCCAAGCGCTCTTCATCGGGGGGCATCCGCTCGCCGGCAAAGAACGTTCCGGCATTGACCATGCTGAGAGCAGGATGTTTGAAGGCGCGGTGTATGTGCTGACTCCGCAAGGGCCGGAAGTCTTGCAGGACCCTCGTGGTCAAGCCCTCTCCGCGCTGATCGCATCACTGGGCGCAAAACTTTGGGTGACTGACGCCGCTACCCACGATCGCGCCCTCGCCTACCTCAGTCATTTGCCGCAACTTCTTTCGACGGCGCTAGCCGGGGTGATTGCCGAGAAGCAAAGCGCAGAAGCGATTCCGCTTGAGCTTGCCGCCTCCGGCTTTCGCGACCTCACCCGGCTGGCGGAAAGCCCGTACTCGGTGTGGCGGGATATTTGTGCAACCAACACTGCTAACATCCGCGACAGCCTCGATGGGCTGATTGGCCAGATTGAGCGCGTCAAGCAGCATCTCACCGACCCTCTTCTTGAGCGTGACTTCGGGCAGGCGCGTAAATTGCGCGAGAGACTCCGCGAAATAAAGTAAATTAGGGTTGCATGTCAAAGGCGAAAAGGCTTTTGTAGCGGTAGTCTACGACTACCGCCACTCGACGCTCCCGCCGTGCAGAACAGGCTCCGAGTCTGTCATGCGGAGCGCAGCGACCTGTCCCGGCTAAGTCGGGAAGCATCTCGCCTTGTTTTGAGGGCAAGGAGTTTATATCCTTCGCTTCGCTCAGGATGACAGGCCTTGTTGATTTTTTCACGCCTTCTCAGTTTGATGTTTCCTGACGTTCGCCGCCGTCATCCTGCGAAAGCAGATTCACGCAATGACAACAGTTTTTATCCCACCCGGCCCAGAGCGGCGCTCCTGCTTGCGAAATAGATTCCCGCCTTCGCGGGAATGACGAGTGGAAAATGAGAGAGAATCGGCTAAATTGACCTGCAGCCGCTATCTCTCCCGTCGCCCGTTGAACACAAAACGGGCGCCGCGCTATACTAATGGCTTTGAGGTTGAGTTCCCTATCGCAATGAGAGCGTTGACCCTGTGAATAAGATATTCTCCAGCATCGAAACGGCGACGGCAGACGTCTTTGACGGCGCAAGCATCATGTGCGGCGGATTCGGGCTCTGCGGCATCCCCGAAAACCTCATTGACGCGGTGCGGCGCCGGGGAGTGAAGAACCTCACGATCATCAGCAATAATGCCGGTGTGAATGAATTTGGGCTGGGCTTCTTACTGCAGGCCGGTCAGGTCAAGAAAGTAATCGGCTCATACGTGGGCAATAATAAACTTCTCGAAGACTTGTTGCTGCGCGGCGCGGTGGAGATGGAATTGAATCCACAGGGTACGCTCGCAGAACGAATTCGCGCGGCCGGCGCGGGCATACCGGCATTCTATACGCCCACGGGCGTCGGCACGGTAGTGGCGAACGGGAAGGAGACGCGCGAGTTTAACGGCCGCACCTATCTGCTTGAGCGCGCGCTGACCGCAGACTTTGCGTTTGTAAAGGCCTGGAAGGCCGACCGGTGGGGAAACCTCGTCTACCGCAAAACGGCGCGCAACTTTAATCCGAATATGGCGACGGCCGCTAAAGTTACCATCGCTGAGGTGGAGGAAATCGCTGACCTGGGCAGCCTTGAGCCAGATCGCATCGGGACGCCGGGGATTTATGTGGATCGCGTGGTGCGGGGCGAGCACTATGAAAAACGCATTGAAAAGAGGACAGTCCGCCACAGAGGCGAAGAGTCTGTGTAACGACTGTGTCTTCTGGTTGTACCGGCGACCTGCGCCTGCTCCGCTGCCGGAGATCGCTGAAAAGTAAAGGCTGGCTATCGCGGATCGGCGCTGCAGTCATGGCAGGGGAACACAACGGAAGATTCACGAGATGACCATGAACCATAGAGAAATGATCGCACGGCGGGTGGCGCAGGAGCTTCAAGACGGCTTTTATGTCAACCTTGGCATCGGCATTCCAACTCTGGTTGCAAACTACATCCCTGCGAACATGGAAGTGGTGCTCCAGTCGGAAAACGGCATGCTTGGCGTCGGCCCCTTCCCCTATGAGGGCGAAGAAGACCCGGACCTGATCAACGCGGGCAAGGAGATTGTCACCGAAATACCGGGCACATCTTACTTTTCGAGCGCCGATTCGTTTGCCATGATTCGCGGCGGACATGTCAACCTTACCGTTCTTGGGGCGATGGAGGTGGATGAGAAGGGCGACATGGCGAGCTGGACGATCCCTGGCAAGATGATGAAAGGCATGGGCGGGAGCATGGACCTCGTCGCTGGAGCCAGCCGCGTGATCGTAGCCATGGAGCACACCACCCGCGAAGGTAAGCCTAAAATTTTAAGGCGATGCTCCCTGCCTTTGACCGGCATCAGAGTCGTTAAAACCATTGTAACCGAGCTTGCCGTCATCGATGTCACGCCCGAAGGTCTTCTGCTGCGGGAGATAGCGCCCGGAGTTGGCGTTGAGGACGTGCAGCGCGTAACCGGAGCGCCGCTCCATCCCGCCGCTGACCTAAAAGCTTATCGTGTAGCCTGACTGGCGTCCTTGCAGCCGCAGTTTTCACATAGTCTCTCCGTCTTACGCGCGCGGCAATGCGAACAGAACCAGATATCGAGCCGAATGCAATCGTTGTTGCCAGTCTGGTGAATCCGCGCGAGAAGCTGTGGGGGCAGCTTGTGGCTCTGCGGCCGGAGGGAGTCACCCTGCGAGGCATTCAGATCGAGTCATTTGAGGACTTCGTCCGCCAGATCATGAGTCGCAGCGGCGCTGAGGTAACTCTGACAACAGCCTTCTATCCCATGCACCGGGTGGAGCGCATCGCTTCTGACGAAACCGCCGCCGGCATCCCTTCTCTTGCAGACCGGTTCCGCGAGAAAGTCGGCATCAGCCTTCAGGACTACCTTGACATCGAACGCAACGACGCCTGATCCCCATTATTGCTGAATCTGGTGGTAGATCAGTTTGACGTAGCGCCGGCATTGCGCCGCCATTTGGCGAGGTAAACTCGCCTCTACAGCGGCGAAATCGACCATTGCTGGGCATCTGCCGTTCTTGACAGAAGGCAGGACCGATGGCAGCATAAAACAACAAGTTTCGCCTGGGAGCGCACCGGCTGTGAGTAGTGTGCCCGTGCTTATCCGGTTTAGACCGTGCCGAAGTGGCGGAATTGGCAGACGCGCTACATTCAGGGTGTAGTATCCGCAAGGGTGTGGAGGTTCGAGTCCTCTCTTCGGCACCATTTCTCGTATTCTCTTGTGTCTGCAATGAGCTAGAAACTGGTTTAGTCACTTGGTGTCTATGAATCTTCAAAAATAGACACCAAAGACTTCGCCTCCTGACCTCGTGAAGATTCTTCGCAGACTGCCTAAGGATTCGACCTGGGTTTCCCCCAGCAGAGAGGGGACGCGTCTCGGGTGCAACTAAATTCTGCGGCGATTGAATAGCGTCGCAAAACACACGGGCGTGAAGCCCCGCTCCGCTTAAGGCAGCCAACTAAATTCTCTCCCGACACTGTTCAATTCAACAAAATGGAGTAAACTCCCAACGATCAAGAGAACCCAATGTGGCGCCTGGAAGTTATCACAGAAGTAGTTGAGCGGACTCTGCGGGATTTGCGGCGGATGCCCGTCCGTGCGAATTTCTATCTTGCGGAGGGCACATGTCTCGCCCTCCACCTTGGCCACGGCGATCCGTTGATTTGGATTTTTTCAGTCGCGAACCGTTCGAACCGGAAGCAATCCTTGGAAAAGTCGAGCCGCTTGACGGACTGCCGGTTTTCGCGAAGGATTTCGAGAAACTTCACCTTACCATCGGAGAGACGAAGGTGAGTTTCCTCGGATATCGCTATCCCCTGCTCCTTCCTTCGATGCTTGTTTTGACGTGAAAGTCGCCGATCCTCGAGATATTGCTTGCATGAAGATTGGCGCTATTGCCGGACGCGGAACCAACCGTGACTTCATCGAAGTCTACACTGTTTAAGGCGCCGGTAAAACACAATGGTTTTGCACTGATAGGGCCGCACAGTCGTTGGGCCGGCAGGTCCGCCATCCTGAACCATCAATTCAGCGTTTAATCCTCAGGACCCGCGAGGAATTTGTTTAGGCCGGGAGCAAGGCTCAGGAGCGAACGGGAAATTGACCCGCAGGATCACGCCATTCGAAACGAATGACCACACCCCGTTTTTATAGATTTGCAGCCTCATGCAGGCAGGGGGGATATAATCTCCGCAGCGCGGCAGGTTCGATCAAGGTAATCTACAGCCAGAGTCACGTGATCGAGAAAGGTGGCGCAGACCGGAATCCGTGAGTATCGCGCTGAGCCCTTTGTCTGTCATTCCGAGCCGACTCAGCATGCGGGATCATCGAGCGTGCCAATTTCTTCAGCGAGCTGGCATCAGCGAGGAACTATGAAGCTAGCGCTCTTCGACGAGTACGTCCCCGGGCTAGTGACCGGTGACCGGATTGTTGATCTTAGCGCTGTTCTCGGCAAACCGGTGATGGAGCAGCCACCCACGGACCGGATGACCGCGGTCATCTCCGAGTTCAACCGCTGGCGTGACCGGATTGCAGACGCTGCCGGCGGTCAGGGCAAACCGCTGGCGAGTGTCCGGCTCAGAGCTCCGCAGCCTAGGCCGGGCAAGATGCTGTTCGGGATGGGCAATTACCGCGAGAATATCGAAGCGGAGATTAAACCACTCTCACTCTTTCTAAAATCTCCGTCATCGATCCTCGACCCAGGCGGAACGGTCAGGTTGCCGCCTCACGATGCCATAATTTTTCACCATGAGGCAGAGCTGGGCTTTGTTATCGGGCGGCGAGGCCGCGACATTTCGCAAGCAGACGCGATGAATCATGTTTTCGGCTACACCGGCATCATTGACGTGTCAGCGCGCGGCCTGGGGCTGGGAGTGGGGTTCATCGACAAGTCTCAGGATACGTTTTGCCCTATGGGACCGTGGATCGTTACCAAAGACGATATTCCTGATCCACACAAGCTGAGCATCAAGTTGTGGGAGAACGATGAGCTGCGCCAGAATTACAACACCGATGACATCGAGCACCCAATACCGGACATCATCGCTTGGGCGTCGCAGGTGGCGACTTTGGAAGTTGGAGACGTATTCGCGTGCGGCACTAATCACCAGGGGTTGGGACCGATGCAGGATGGTGAAACGTGCGTCCTTGAGATCGAGCAGGTCGGGCGCTTGATGGTCAAGGTGCAAGATCCGCTCAAGCGCCGCTGGCCGTTTGGGATTGACCATGGAATGGGCAAAGCGATACGTCAATGGAAGCTCACGGGCGCGTTCCCTAAGCGGGATGAGATGTTTCAGACCAGGCGTCTGTCGTAGGAACCCCAGCCTAGCCCGCGCGCATGATAAACTGATTCTATGGCAGCAAGGCAATATGCCTGGGTCTTGCTCTTTGTCCTGGCGCTTGACGGCGCGGTTCCGCTTGCTGCGCTCCGGATCAAGAGCAGCCACCGCTCCTGTTGCGACTCAGCTTGCTGCTGCGACAGCGGTCATTGCAATATGAACGGCATGCGTGGCCCTGACTCTTGCAGCATGGCGGCAAACAAGCACAGCCAAGGATGTGCCGTGGATTGCCGCTGCTCCATCTCCAGCGCTCCGGTTGCCGTCCTGGTGAACCACTTTCCTCTTTATTTTGAAATACCAGCCTTAAAACCTTCTTGCCGGCTCCCCATCCGTTCGCGGCGGGCGCTTCTCAGCCGCGCCGGCCTGCGCGAAGGCTACGGGCCGCCGGCATTTCATCCTCCAAAACAACTCGGTTGATCCCATAGATTCGCGTTCAATTTTGCCGCACAGGGGCGAGGATTTGCGCCCGTGCGCATCTCTCTTTGGAGGAAAACCGATGACAGTCAGAAGTATCTTCTGGATAATCATATTCGCCGCCTTGTGTGCAATCGCACCTGCTCGCGGAATGGCAAGGATCCTGCGCGGTATCGTTCACGATCCTCAGCACCGGCCTATAGTTGGCGCTCGCGTAACGCTCAAATCCGAAGGCGGCGCTTTGCTAAAAAGTCTAAATTCAGACTCGAACGGTGAATTTGAGTTCCAAAACCTGTCTCCTGGTCCTTATCAAATCACCGCCGCCGCGCCCGGGTTTGCCACGCTTACAGAATCCGTCACCGTAGGTTCGCGCGAAGGGCCTGTCCTCCATCTGCTGCTCTCCATCGCTGGGACAAAGCAGGAGATACAGGTCTCCGGCGCCCCGGCAACTCTCAGCACAATGTCATCCACCACCCAGACCGTTGTCTCAAAGGTTGAGATTACGCGTACGCCCGGGGCCGACCGCACCAACAGTTTGGCCATGATTACCGATTTCGTTCCTGGCGCCTACATGGTGCACGATATGCTCCACGTGCGCGGCGGCCATCAGGAAAATTGGTTCTTCGACGGCATCCCGGTCATTAATACCAACATCGCAAGCAACGTCGGTCCTGTGATCGATCCGAAGAACATCGAATCGCTCCAGGTGCAAACAGGGGGTTATTCTTCAGAGTACGGAGACCGGACGTACGGGTTTTTCAATGCTATCACACCCTCCGGATTCAACCGCAACAATGAAGCCGAACTCATTACGTCATACGGCAGTTTCAACCAGACAGACAACCTTCTTAGCTTTGGAAGCCACACCGACCGCTTCGCCTATTACGCAAGCGTGAATGGGAACCGCTCGGATTTGGGGCTTTCCACACCAACGCCTCAAATCATTCACGATCAAGAAAGCGGCCTAGGCGGATTCGCTTCCGTCCTCTATAATCCCTCGGCCGAAAATCAACTCCGCTTCGTCGGTTCGTTGCGGGGTGACCACTACCAGATCCCAAATACCCCAGATCAGCAGGCTGCTGGAATTCGTGACCTCAATATTGAACGGGACTACGTGGTGGGGTTCACGTGGGCTCATAGCACACCCAGCGGTCTGGTCTTCACGGTCTCGCCTTTCTATCACTTCAATCGAGCGAATTACCTCGGTGGGCCGGGTGACACGCCCTTCATCCTCAATGACAATCGCCGTTCCCATTACGTCGGAGTCCTGAGCAGCTTGGATATCCCTTTGGGTGCAAACCATGCTCGGATGGGCGTGGAAGTGTGGGGACAGCACGATAACACCTTTTTCGGGTTGAACGCCAACCCGGGCAGCCAAGTGCTGGCGCAGGATTTTGGCCCATGGGCAAATTTCGAAGCGCTATTCTTCGACGACCAGTACAAACCAGCTTCATGGCTCACGCTGAACGGCGGAGTGCGGCTCAACCACTATGGTGGACTTATCAGCGAAAACTCCGCTGATCCGCGGCTGGGCGCAGCAGTTCGCATCCCGCGGACCCATTGGATTCTTCACGGCTATTACGCGCAATATTACCAAGCGCCGCCGCTCGATACCGTCTCTGGACCGCTTCTGAGCTTTGCGCTTGGACAGGGGTTTGGATTTGTTCCCTTACCCGGCGAGCTGGATCGCCAATGGGACGTAGGGCTTACCATCCCCGTCCATAAGTGGTCTTTGGATATTGATCATTTTCGCACCAGCGCCAGCAACTTTTTGGACCACGATGAGATTGGAAACTCAGATATATTCCTTCCACTTACGGATTTGGCTGCGCTGATCAGCGGCACAGAAATCAAGGTTCGCTCGCCGGAAGTTTTTGGCCGCGCACGGCTAAACATTGCTTATTCCAATCAACTCGCGAAAGGGCTGGGACCGATAACAGGCGGTCTGATTGAGTTCGCCCCGATCAGCTATTTCTTGTTGGATCATGACCAGCGCAACACGGCGACCGCCGTGCTCAGCTTGAACCTTCCTTTCCGAAGCTGGGCCAGCTCGACCTACGCTTATGGCTCCGGCTTCGTAAACGGCGACGGCGTTCCCTCTGACCATTTGCCTGC
>JBOGJZ010000217.1:0-2750 GCA_050745645.1 Terriglobia bacterium
GTAGTGAACCGTCGCCCGCGAGCATCAGGCGCGCATTCTGTACAGAAGGCAAAAGCATCCGAAATGCATCGAGCAGAACCGTTTGGCCCTTTTCTTTGGTGAAGGCGCCCGCGTGCCCAATCACAAAATCCGATTCTTCGAGACGCCAGCGCCGGCGCAGCGCGGCTTTAAGGCTCGCGTCCGGCAGCGCTTTAGGCACGGTTACTCCATCCGGAATCACTTCGACGTGTTCGGGCAGAATGCCGGATTCGACGAGCAGATCCCGGATGAACGCGGAAACGGCAATCACCCTGTGGCAGGTATGCGTATATTTGAGGCGGTGGATGGCGCGGAATCGAGGTAGAAAAGCCACCCGGCGGCTAGCCACACGGAAGACAGGCAAGCCCGAGGAAGCCAGCCAGGAAATAGTCTGCGCGCGCCCGTCATGGGCGTGCAGGATAGCGAATCTGCGCCTTGTGATGATCCTGCGCAGGAGCGCTAAGGTCCTCAAAGATACAATGGTGCGGCGTGGGATTTTCCAAACTTCCAGGCCGGTTTTCGCAGCCTCACTTGCAAGCGCGCTGTCCTCGGGACAAACGATGAGTTGCTCGCACTGCCGCTCACGCAGCGACCGTGCGAGCATCAAGAGCTGCTGCTGCCCGCCGCGCAGGGTTCTTCCCGTATCGAGGTGCAGAACCTTCATTGCTGTATTGATACGACCGTATCTTCAGTCGCGAACGGATAGCGAAGAGTTTCCTGCTTTTGGAAACTCTTCGGCTTTTGACTTTTTCCCCATCAAAAACCGCAGAGTTTGAGATGCCAAACTCTGCGCTACTTCTCTACCTCTCCCGCACGAGCTGGGAATGAAATGGGGTGCGAGGTTCTAGTCCTGGCGGCGGGATGCGAAAAGCGCAGCCGATTTGGCGTACTTTTTCGCCACGTACCGGCTGGCCATCCACGCGATCCAGAATCCTGGGACGCCGTCGAGAAAGCCGAGCCGCAAGAAATAGGACCGGGCAAACGTCCAGCCGGGAGCCGCTTTCTGCCGGAGCCAACTGGCGCGCTCTCCTCGCGCCAGCATCTGCTCGGCGGCAAGGCCGGTGTAGAACTCGATGCGGCGGCGATGCTCCTCAAGCGAATCACACGTATAATGAAGAATCTCGCCGGGCATCATCTCGACACGTCCGTTCACTGTCATGGATTCGTGGACGTAATTGCCTTCCCATCGGCCGCGTCTGCGGTCATATAACCGCACTTTAGAATCGGGATACCACCCCGAGTGCCCAATCCACCGGCCCAGGTAACGCGCCCGCCGCGCAAAGCAACAACCAGCGGAATCCGGCTCTCCGCTCTTCCACCGGTTCACAGCTTCTTGGGCTTTTGCGTCTAACTCCTCGTCAGCGTCCAAGCTCAGAATCCAATCATTCCTTGCCTGCCCGGCGGCAAAGTTCTTCTGTGCGGCGAAGCCTTCCCAAGGATGCTCGATGACCCGGACGCCGAGGCTTGACGCGATCTCGCGCGTACCGTCGATCGAGCCGGAATCTACCACAATCACCTCGTCCGCGGATTGAAGGGACTGGATCGTCCGGGCGATATGGCTCGCTTCATTCAGAGTAATGATTGTTGCCGAAATGGAAGGCATGAAGGTGCGCCGGGTTTCAAGCGCTGTTCCGGCAGATTGCTGAAAAAGGTTTGGCGCGCGTCATTCTGAGCCGGTTCGCTCCTACCATTGTCATTCTGAGCGGAGCGAAGAATCTAAGCCTTTTCTTTCAACATGGCAAGCAGATGCTTTCCGACTTCGCCGGGACAGGTCGCTTCGCTCAGCATGACAAATCTGGATCTTTCAGCAAGCTATAGAGAGTGCGCCGCCGCCGTTAGCCCCATCGGTAAGATCCTACGCTACGTCTCGGGCGGTTGGATTCCGGCCAGAAAGAGGTCTCGATATTTTTCAGGCAAAACCCGCGGACGGCCTTCGCGGTCGGTGATCACGTGTACGGTCTCGCCCTCGGCAAGCAACTCTTCCTCCGGCAAGCGGTAAACCTCATAGGCAAAGACGAGGACCCGCTTGCGCAGGCCGCGCAGCCTCGTCAGAACCCTGATGTCATCGTCGTATCGGGCCGGCGCCGTGTAGCGGCACTTAACTTCGGCCACCATGATGTAAAGTCCGTCGCGTTCTTCCATCTCGCGATAGGCGAAGCCCTGTGCGCGGCAAAAATCGGTTCGGCCGATTTCAAACCACACAAGATAGTTAGCATGGTACACGACCCCCATCTGGTCGGTTTCCGCGTAGCGCACACGAAGCTGTGTGGAAACGCTGGTTGCCGGGTATTCGTTGAGCATGGTTATCTCGCCATCGTTTCGTGGCCGCTCTCGAATCTGGCAGGCTGCTGAAATATCCCGATCTGTCATGCTGAGCGAAGCGACCTGTCCCGGCGAAGTCGGGAAGCATCTGCTTTAGGGATTGAGAATAAAAGACTATAGATTCTTCGCTACACTCAGAATGACATTCCTGGAAGCGTCTTTCAGTAACCTGCTAAGCCCGGTTTCAACCGGCATGCGCCCTTACTTTATCCCTGTGCGCGAGGCGCTTGCTCTTAAGAATCCGCTACCGGCCTGCGGAAGCCGTTTGTGGAGCGCAGAACTGGTCGAAGGCTTGAGTAAGGTCTGCAGCGATCTCTTCCGGCATGCGTCCTTCGATCTGCCGGCGCTCGAGCATGAATACCGCTTTGCCGTCGCGCAGCAAGCCCACAGACGGAGAGGACGGTTCATAC
>JBOGJZ010000218.1:0-11416 GCA_050745645.1 Terriglobia bacterium
TTGATGGACAGCAACCGGCAGAGTTGCACTTCGCTTGGCGGGTGGTATTGCCGGTGAATCTGCTGCGCCTCAAAGACCAGATCGAGCAGGGGCCGATGATAAAGCGCCCCTACCTCTTCGCGCGTCCAGTCATGACGCGGTGTTCGAGGTAGACTCTCATCCGGCCTTCTGCTCATGGTTGGGTCTCCTGCGTGTAGCCGCTTTTAACCGATTTTTCCTTTTCCTGCTTCGAGGTCATGCTCGCTTCCGGGATGCCCGCGCGACTCTTGCATTATACCGGAGCGCCGGCCTCGGACCCGCGGTAGTGGGTCAGTTTGATGTAGAGGTGACCGGCCGCCCAAACTGTACCAGTTAAAATGTGAGTTCTCCGAGGAATAACGGCCCAAGGAGCAGGGTAGCGCCCCTTTCATGGCATCAGAGTTTCGCGTTTCAGAAACTCTGTGGCATTTCAGGAAAACATTCGGTCATAGTGCGTCGCGATGTCTCGTCTGCGGCGAACGGGTCTCTCCCATCGATTTTTCTTTGTAACTGGCGGACTGCTGCATGGACATTGCCCTGTGGGTGAACCCGAATTCGAATTCCCGGCAGGAGTGATTGGCTCGCGCCACGAGGCGCAGGGTTTCCTGGTGGCGGCCTGGGTTTTTCTTCCCGACTACTGGCGCGCCATTCTGTTTCCGCATTATCCGGGTACGATCTCCGGAGTGATGGAATCGATCAAGGTAAGCTCGACCCGGCAGATTAACCGGGAACGGAGGGAATCGGGGCGGCTGTGGCAAGGGCGCTTTTTCGACTGCGCCTTGCGGACGGTCAAGGAATATAACGAAAGAGTGGAATACCTTCATTGGAATCCGGTGCGGGCAGGGCTGGCCAGCAGGGCGGAAGAGTGGAAGTGGTCAAGTACGCGCGACTATACGGGAAGCGCAGCTGCGCCCGAGATCGTCAGAGGCATTCTGCCCGTAGATCGCATACTGCTGCCCGCCGATGAGAGAACACGGATTTGAAAGCAACAGCCGCAGAGTTTCGCGAAAATCTGCGCTAACCACTACCACCGCAATCGGGAATCGGCAACCGCGCTGCTTACGCTTGAAAGTACTGCGGTGATTTTGACCGCTTCCGCCCCCTGTGCCATAATCAGAGCGGCGACTTTCGGCAGAGGCATAACTCTCATGCGTAACACGGCTGTTAGCTTGGGGGCCGGGCTGGTCCTCTCATTTTTTTGGGCGGGGTTGGGATGCGGTAGAGCCCAAAAGCCTGCTTCAGCCGCTCCATCAGCTACCTCCGCCCCACCCGTGACAGCGCAAAGCGCGCCAACAGCCACACCGGATCATGCCGGATCTTACTATCACTTTATGCTGGCGCGGCGGTACGAAGAGCTGGCGGGAATCTACAACCGCCCTGCCTACGTGCAACGCGCTATCTCGGAATACAAGCAAGCAATCGCAGATGATCCGCAATCCCTCTTCCTCCATGTTCAGCTTGGCGACTTGTATTGGCGAGTAGGCCAGAGCAGCGATGGCGTGCGGGAGGCGCAGTACGTTTTGAAGGCCAACCCGAACGACCTGGATGCTCACCGGCTCCTCGGCGGCATCTACTTGCACGATCTAGGCACCCCCGGCAAAAAACAAGACCAGAAGACAACCCTAGAAAAGGCTATTGAGCAATACCAGGCCATCGCGCGGCTTGCGCCGCAGGATACCCGTTCTGCTATCTTGCTTGCCCGCCTCTACGCGCTCGACAACGAACCGGCCAAATCCGAGGCGGTGTTCAAGCAGATTCTGACCTCCCATCCGGATTCTACGGAGGCCCTCAGTTATCTCGGCAAACTCTACATCGACCAGGAAAACTACAAAGAAGCCATCGCTTTATTCGAGAAAATCCCTCCGGATCAGCGCGAATCATCCACCGAGGCGTTGCTGGGAATGGCCTATGGCCAGACAGGCCAGTTCGATAAGTCAGAGGCAAGCTTCCAGGCAGCCTTGAAAACCGATCCCACGAACACCGCCGTCCGCCGTGAGTACGCGGTTGCGCTTATGCGCGGCGGCAAGCTGAACGAAGCGCGGACGGAATTTGAGAACGTCCTCAAAGCAGAACCGAACGACGGAGAAACCACCCTGCGGTTAGCCCAGATCGACCAGGCGCAGGGACTTTTCACAGACGCCGCTAAGCGGCTCGACGAAGCGGCCAAGCTATTGCCGGGCGACATGGAGGTGCCTTACCAACAAGCTTTGCTCCAGGCCGCAATCGGTAACAATGCGCAGGCCATTCAAATTTTACAGGGCTTGCTTGCGAAGACGCAGAGCGCAGGCGGCCAATACACCGCCGCAGAGGCCGGCAACCGCGCAACCTTCCTTGAGCACCTGGGGATGATATATCGCTCCGAGGAACAGTATGGTCAGGCGATCGCAACATTCCGGCAGATTGCGGAACTGGGTTCGGACCAGGCACCTCGCAGTGAAGAGCTGATTATCGAAACGCTTGACCTTGAAGGTCAGCGGCCGAAGGCGCTCGAGGAGGCGTCGCGCGCCGTGCAGAAGTATCCTAATCATCGTTCGCTGATCCTTTTGCATGCTTCTCTACTTGGCCAGCAAGGTCACGTGAACGAGGCGGTCGCTGAGCTCAATAACCTTCTGGCCAGCCCGAACTCCGGTGACAAGGTGCGCATCCAATCAGCTATCGTTCAGGTCTATTCACAGGCCAAGCGGTATCACGCGGCGCAGAGCGAACTCGAAAATCTCCTGCAGCAGGACCTGAAGCCGAACGATCTGGAGTACGTCCAGTTTCTGCTCGGATCGGTTTACGAGCGGCAGAAAAAGTATGATCTGGCCGAGCAGCAGTTTAAGAAAGTGCTCACCGCCGACCCTCTCAACTCGGCCGCTTTTAACTATCTCGGTTATATGCTTGCTGATCGCGGCGTCCAGCTTCAGCAGAGCATAGGCTACATCCAAAAAGCTTTGCAGCTTGAACCCAATAACGGCGCCTATCTGGACAGCCTCGGCTGGGCGTACTTCAAGATGTCCCGCTACAACCTGGCGCTGGAGCCGCTGGAAAAGGCCGCTAAACTGCTTGGAAACGATCCGACGGTGCTCGATCACTTGGGGACGCTCTATTTAAAGCTCGGTAAGAAGCAAGAGGCCGCACAGGAATGGCGGCGGGCTCTTGAGAACTGGCCGAAATCTTCCGATACCGATTTCGACGCGGCCGCCGCCGCCAAGCTTCAGAAGCGCTTAGGCCAGCTTGAGCGCCAACTTCCAAAACAGCAGCAGATGTAACGGGTTTGAAAAAGCCGTTACATCTGTCATTCTGAGCGCAGCGAAGAATCTGCTTGTAAGGCGTCAGAAAAGCAGATCCTTCGCTGCGCTAAGGATGACACTGTGAGAAATTCCAGCCCCCGCCTAAATGCTATGTTTGACCGAAGATTGGTATTACAAAATTCCTCGCCGCCTGCGGCGCCTTGGAATGACAGGCCGGACGAGATTTTCCAGCAATCTGTTAGCTTGGTAAAAGAGCTTATGCGGGCCAAGTGCTTCCCGGCCAGCTCGCAGTTGTCCCCGTGAGCTACCGTATTCGACTCCGCGCCTTCGCGAAAATCAACCTCGGCCTCAAGGTTCTCCTTCCGCGCCCGGACGGTTACCACGAAATCCGAACCATCTATCAGACTGTGGCCATGCATGACCGCCTGGATCTTGCGGTCACTCGCCGCCCCGGCATCATATTGGATTGTCAATATCCGGTTCCGATGGGTCGTGACAACCTGGTTTACCGCGCCTGTGAGGTTTGGCGCGCAGCACGGAAATTTAAAGGAGGCATCCGCGTCAGGCTTGAGAAGCGCATCCCTGCGGGGAGCGGCCTGGGGGGAGGCAGCAGCGATGCCGCCGCCGCCATCATGGGCCTTGAACGCCTCACAGGGAACAGGCTGGATGCGCAGACCCGTTTCCGCCTGGCGGCAGGCTTGGGATCTGACGTGCCGCTTTTCCTGTTGGGGGGCCGCGTTCTTGGCTGCGGGCGCGGCGAAGAAGTTTATCCATTGACCGATCTTCCGCCGCGAAAATGCCTGGTAGCGCATCCGGGCTTCTCTATTTCAACTCGAGAAGCGTACCAGCAGTTGAGCCTACGGTTGACAAGCCGGAAAGAAGGCCGTAAAGTTGATGCTTTCGGCGTGTGGTCATGGATTTCCCCGGATGGTTGGGGACCGGCCGAAAACGACTTTGAAAGCGTCGTTTTCGCAAAGTGGCCAGAGCTGGGCAATCTAAAAAACCAGTTCATCCGGGCCGGAGCCGAAACCGCATCGCTGACCGGCAGCGGTTCTGCCGTCTACGCTGTCTTCGATTCCGCCCGAAAACTGATTCGAGCTTCCAAAGCGGTTCCGCAGGATTGGGTTGTGTTCCGGACCCGGACCCTCCGGCGGCGCGAGTGTCAGCGCCTTCTGTTCTCGACATCACCGGATGAGCCCACTGGGAACGCTTGAGCGCTCCGGAGGTTGCTGGGAGGTCGTCCAGTGGTAGGACACATGCCTTTGGAGCATGGAACTCTGGTTCGAATCCAGGCCTCCCAGCCAAGTTTCGCGCGGCAGCTTTTCCAATGCGGCCGGCGGGTGAGGCAGACGTCAAAATGAAGCCAACCATGAGCAGGACTGGCACGTCCATAGAGAAGCCGGGCAAATCTGGTCTCAGACTCGGGGATTCTGAGCGCACCAACATGGCGGACCGTAACCGTCACACGCTCAAAGTTTTTTCCGGCAATGCTCATGTTGCTCTCGCCAGGGAGATTTGTGCGAATTTGGGCGTTCCGTTGGGCAAAGCCTGCGTCGACCGCTTTCCGGACGGCGAAGTGCGGCTGCAAATAATGGAGAACGTTCGCGGCACAGACGTCTTCGTGATTCAGCCCACTTGCAGGCCAGTGAACGATAACCTGGTGGAGCTACTGATTATGCTGGATGCGTTCCGCCGCGCTTCGCCGGACCGGATCACTGCTGTCATTCCGTTTTATGGTTACGCCCGCCAGGACCGCAAGGACAGGCCGCGGGTACCGATATCCGCCAAACTGGTGGCGGACCTGCTCACCTCCGCCGGGGCGAACCGCATTTTGGCGTTGGACCTGCACGCCGGTCAAATTCAGGGTTACTTTAACATTCCTGTCGATCATCTTTACGCAACGCCGGTGACGGTCGATTACTTCCGCAAGCTGAAGCTCAAGAATGTGGCTGTTGTCTCACCGGACCCGGGAGGCGTGGAACGGGCCCGCTCATTTGCAAAGAGGCTGGATGCTCCGTTGGCGATCATCGACAAACGGCGCGAGGATGCGCAGACTGTTGAAGTGATGAACGTCATTGGGCGCGTGGAGGGCAAAACCTGCCTCATTGTTGACGATATGATCGACACGGGAGGCACTCTGGTGCATAGCGCGGAGGCCCTGCTTGACAACGGGGCGCGGCAGGTTTACGCATGCTGTACCCACGGCGTGTTTGCCGGCAACGCCATTGAGACGATTGCCGCCTCCCCGCTCACGCAGCTCATTAGCACCAACTCGATTCCAATCTCCGCAGAGGGCAAATCCTGCGATAAGATCAAAGTATTGAGCGTGGCCAACCTGCTGGCTGAGGCGATCCGGTCGATCCACGATGAGACGTCGGTGAGCAGGCTTTTTATCTGACGGATCAAAGGACTTTTTCGGCGGCCTGTTTAGCCGTAAAGGAGCAAGATTTTTATGGCGCAAACTTTGACGATTGAAGCTGCTCTACGTAATGATTCAGGGAAGAATGCGGCGCGCCGGCAGAGACAGGCGGGGCGTCTACCTGCGGTGGTTTATGGCGGTGAAGCCGGGGCCATACCGTTGACGGTTGATCCAGGCCAGGTCGCATCCATTTTACGCAGAGAGAGCGGCCACACTTCACTGCTGAACCTGAAGGTTCAAGATGGAGAACTAGTGCGCGTGATGGTTAAGGACTGGCAGACTGACCCGGTTCGCGGTTCCCTGTTGCACGTGGATTTCGTCCGCGTGGCGCGCGATACGCGAGTGAGGGTCAGGGTGCCTATCCACATCACTGGAGAGCCGCAAGGAGTCAAGCTCCAAGGCGGAATCTTCGAGTTCGTTCTGCGGGAAGTGGAAATGGAATGCCTGCCGGACGACATCCCGGAGCATCTTACGCTGGACGTCACAGATCTCATGTTAGGGAGGAACGTTCGCGTCTCTCACTTGCCGGTAGAATCTAATGTGAAAGTATTGACTGATCCCAACCGCGTGGTGGCCCATGTGGTTGCTTTGAAGGCTGAGGAGGAAAAGCCTGCAACTGAGGTCGCAGAGACAGCGCCTGCTGAGCCGGAGCTCATCCGCAAGCCTAAGACTGAAGAGAAAGCCGGCGAAGGGGGAGCTAAGGAATCGTAGTGCTGTGATCAGCGAACCGTGGGGAAACCGACGAGCAGCCTGAAATTGGTAGCTGGATTAGGAAACCCCGGCTACGAGTACGCCCTGACTCCGCATAACCTCGGGTTCTTGGCGGTGGACAGGCTATCAGAAATCTGCAGCGCTGAAATCTCTACACCCGAAGGACAGGCGCTCACAGGCCGCGCCCAGATTGGCGTTACGCAGGTGATCCTGGCCAAGCCGCAGACGTTTATGAATCTAAGCGGGCTGGCTATTGGACGGCTGCTCGAAAAATATGGCGTTCCAGTCGAAGACCTGGTTGTGCTCGTGGATGACGCTGATCTGCCGTTCGGATCTCTGCGCATCCGCTACCAGGGTAGCGCGGGAGGCCACAACGGGTTGAAGTCTGTGATCGGCGTGCTTGGATCAGACGGATTCGTCCGCATACGGATGGGGGTAAGGCCGGAGAGGATAGCCGGCGACAGGGCCGCTTATGTTCTTGGCCGTTTTCGGAAGGCCGACCTGGAAACCGTTGCGGACATGGTGAATCGAGCCGCTGACGCTGTGATCATGATGGTCCGTGAAAACATTCAGACCGCGATGAACCGCTATAACCGGCGAGATGAGCCGTAACAGTTTGTTGAAAAGCTCGCCCAGGGTGTCATTCAGAGGAGCCGAAGGCGACGAAGAATCTCGTAAGTCCTTGCAACAATGTAGGAAGCAGATTCTTCCCGACTTCGCCGGGACAGGTCGCTCCGCTCAGAATGACAATTCCATATCGTTTTTCGACAAACTGGGAAGGAAAGTGTGAGGTTTATGCATCGATACGAAGTCATGTTCATCATCAAGCCGGACGTGCCCGAAGAAGAAATGGGAAAACTCATCACCCAAATGGAAGGTTACGTCACCGGAAGCGGCGGCAAACTAGAGAAATCTGAAAAGATGGGGCGGCGCAGACTGGCCTACCGGATTGAGAGATACCGCGAGGGCTTCTACGTCCTGTTCGTGATCGAGGGCGAGCCAGCAGTGGTTGTCGAACTCGAGCGCCGCATGAAGGTTGCCGACGCCGTGATCAAGTTTCTGACCGTTCGCAAAGACGAAGAACTGAAGCGCGGCGCCAAAATGGCGGCAATCCGGAAGCACAAAGAGTCTCGCCGCCGCAAGCCGGCTCAGTCTGCGGCGCACGGGACGCCTAAGGCCGCAGATGCCGGCCAAGCCTGATTAGCAGAAGTGTTCCTGCATTGTCATGCAGAGCGCGAGGATTAGATGCTTTACTACGCACATTATGACAATGAAATATGCGGGTCAGCATTTCGGCTGGCGCTCAAGTAAGGAGTAAACGTTCATGCCATTTGGAAAAAGATCCAACAAATCCGGAGGCCGGCCGGCCCGGCCAGGCGGTGCAGGCCCCGGTGGGTCCGGCCGCAGGCAGTTTTACCGCCGCCGCAAAGTTTGCAAGTTTTGCGAAGAAAAGATCGATGCGATCGATTATAAGGAAACCAGGTTGCTCGGGCAGTTCGTTTCCGAACGCGGCAAGATTTTACCCCGGCGTCTCACCGGCACCTGTTCGCCGCACCAACGTCTGGTGGCCATGGCGATCAAGCGCGCCCGGAATATTGCGCTGCTTCCCTTTGCCTCGGCGCTTTGACCGGAGCGGGACGTAGAAGGCATCATCCCAACTGCTATGGATTTCGCGCACTGCCGCGAATGGGGAGTTTCTTATGGAAGTCATTCTGATCGAGAATGTCGATAACCTGGGTGCACGCGGACAGATTGTGAAGGTAGCGGCAGGCTATGGCCGCAACCACCTGCTTCCGAAGAAGCTGGCCGTAGCCGCCACTGCTCAGAACCGGAAATGGGTGGAGCAGCAGAGGCAACGGTTTCTGAAGCAGGAGGCGCACGAAAAAACAGATGCTCAGGATTTGGCAGGCTTGCTGGGCGGTCTGAGTCTTGACTTCATCCGCAAAGCTGGTGAGCAGGGCACGCTCTTCGGCTCGGTGACAGCGATGGACATAGCTTCGGAGCTAAACAGCCGCGGCTATAAGATTGACCGCAGGAAGATTCATCTGCCAAACCCGCTCAAGATCACAGGCGAGCACGGCGTTTCCGTGCGGCTGCACCGCGAAGTCACGGCTACGCTGAAGGTAATCATCAAAGTTGAAGGTCAGACAGAAAGCGCCGCGCCTCTGCCGCCGGAAGAGCCCCCCAATTCTTAGTGGCGAGCTCCGCCAAGCGCGCACCCGCCCTTGAACTTCCCGCCCGGAAAAGGCATTCTGAAAACCATGCCTGCAAGCTTGGTCAGCGATAAAGGTCTCCCGCACAATCTTGAAGCTGAGCGCGCTCTGCTCGGTTCGATCCTCCTCGACAACAGCGCCTTGAACATCGCCCTGGAGGCGCTTCAGGCCGCTGATTTCTATTCCGAAGCTCACCGGATGACGTTCCAGAAGATCATCGAGCTTTCAGAAAAAAGCCGTCCAGCCGAGATTGTTACTCTGGCTGAGGAACTGGAGAAAAGCGGCCTGCTCGAAAAAGCGGGAGGAGCGGCCTACCTTGCTTCATTGACGGATGCGTTGCCCATTGGCTCTCCCGTGCGCGTCGCCGAATACGCTCGCATCGTCAAGGAAAAAGCCGTGCTCCGCGGCCTGATCAACGCCTCGAACAACATCATCAGCCGGTGCCTTGAAGAGGCAGATGACGCGGCAACGCTGATCGATCTCGCCCAAAGCCAGATTTTCGAAATCTCCGAGAAGGAGATCCAATCAGGCTTCTATCGCGTTCAGGACATCGTCAAGTCGAGCTTCGGAACGCTGGACGTGCTGTTTGACCGGCGGCAGGGCGTCACCGGTATTGAGACGGGCTTCAAAGTTCTCGATGACATGACCTCCGGGCTGCAGCCGGGAGAACTCATTATTGTCGCTGCCCGCCCATCCCTTGGCAAAACGGCTCTAGCCCTAAACATGGCGGCTCATGCCGCGACCCAGCGTGGCAGCGTGGTGGCGATTTTCTCGCTCGAAATGAGCAAAGAGTCGTTGCTGGTTCGTCTTCTCTGCTCTGAGGGGCGGATTAATGGCCATCGCTTGCGAACCGGAATGTCCGACCATGATGACTGGGTAAAAATGAGCAAAGCGCTCGGCAGGTTGGCGGAAGCGCCCATTTTGATCGATGACACCGCTGCGCTCAGCGTGATGCAGATTCGCGCCAAGGCGCGCCGGCTGAAAGCGGAAAGAGGACTCGATCTGGTCATTGTCGATTATCTGCAGCTCGTCACCGGACACGGGCGGTTCGAGAACCGAAACCAGGAAGTCAGTTACATCTCGCGATCATTAAAAGGCATTGCCAAAGAGCTCGGCGTGCCGGTGGTTGCCCTTTCCCAGCTTAGCCGCGCTCCTGAAGCCGGCCGGGGCCGGGAACCCCAACTCTCCGATTTGCGCGACTCCGGTTCCATCGAACAGGACGCAGACATGGTGATCTTCATCCATCGCGGCGGGGGCGAAAGCGGATCGGATGATCCCGGAGTGGTGACAGATCTTAACATCGGCAAGCAACGCAACGGTCCAACCGGCCCATTCAAACTCGTCTTTCTTAAGCCTTACACCCGCTTTGAGAACTACTCCCAGAATGAAGAAGAAAATCTCTAAGGCCAGGCCGGCGCCGGCCTTCAGTTCCCTCGAGTGCGCCACGAATCCTGGCGCCTTTCCCGTGGCATCGAACCCGGACAAGCTGCTGCGCCCGACCTGGGCGGAAATCAGCCTCCCGGCGCTGCGGCGCAATTATGCCCGCGTGCGGCAACTCGCGGGGCGGCGCAAAGTGATGGCCGTGATTAAAGCGGATGCCTACGGGCACGGCGCTATCACAGTGGCTCGCACTCTCGAAGCGCTTGGCGCGGATTGGTTCGGAGTAGCGACGGTGGATGAAGCGTTGGACCTGCGCGCCATTGGCGTCAGCAAGCCTATTCTGCTGCTTGGCGGCCTTTATATGAGCGATCCGGCCGCGTTGATTGAATACAATCTCACCCCGACCGTCTCGTCCACCGCCCGGCTGGATACCTATGCTGAGTGCGCGCGACAGCTCGGGAAATCCATTGATTTCCACCTCAAAGTGGATACCGGGATGGGCCGGCTCGGCATCCCGCCGTACCTTCTCGACGCCTTTATGGAAAGGCTACAGGAACTCAACGGAAGTGTCAGCGGGGCAACCGGCGGCTTGCGCTTGAGCGGCTTTTTCACTCACTTGGCCTCCGCCGAAGATATGGTAGCCACGCAGACCGATGAACAGCTTGAGCGTTTTGCCGCCGCGCTCCGGCGGCTGCGAGCGCTTGGGGCGCGCCCAGAGTGGATTCACGTCTCCAACAGCGCCGCCCTGCTTGCTCGCGCCGGCATACAGGAAAACATGGCGCGGGTCGGCGCTCTGCTTTACGGTTACTGCCTGCCGATTTCTACGCCGCCAGGCTCAGCTTCCCAGCCTCAACCGGACTTTGATCCTGTGCTCAGCTTCCGGTCGCGAGTCGTCTTTCTCAAAGATCATCCCGCCGGGGCGCCGCTCGGTTACGGCGCATCCTTCTTCACCCGGCGCCCCTCGCGAATCGCGACGCTTCCCGTCGGATACGCAGACGGTCTCAGCCGCGCCCTCTCCAATCGCGGCCACGTGATCGTGCGCGGACGGTTTGCGCGGATCGTAGGCTCGGTCAGCATGGATTTAACGCTGGTAGACGTGACCGATATTCCGGGCGTCTCGGTGGGCGACGAAGTCACCCTTATCGGCGATTCAACCGGCTGCTCGATCACCGCCGCTGAGGTCGCTCAGGCGATTGGCACTATTCCCTATGAAGTGCTTTGTTCTATCGGCAAAAGGGTGCCGCGCATTTACGTGGACTCATGTGACGGGAGGGCGGAAAGGGAGTAGCCCAGTGCGGCCTGTGGCCGTGATCAGGAGAAATGTCATGTTGAGTCCTTCGCCTGTCATTCTGAGCTGATTCGCTCCTATTTGAATCGCTCTGATCCCGTTCGCTCCGCTTCGAACGGTCCTGAGCGTAGCGAAGGAGCTCAGGGCAAGCTCC
>JBOGJZ010000219.1:0-2554 GCA_050745645.1 Terriglobia bacterium
TTTCACCTCGAGCTGAAAGCCAAAGCGAGTGGGGCATGGAGGCGCTCGACGTCAATTCAGACCTGTGGGGCATCCGCTTTCCGCCCCCTCCGCCCTCCGAAGACTCAGAACCCAAAGCCTTGCTTGCGTGCCGCCAGTGCGGCTCCACGGAATTGGCGCGGCTATCATTAGTTGAGGTGGACGTGCTGGAAACGGCCGGCATTTTGTCGCGCTACTGTTCGAACTGCGAATCCAGCGCTCCCTGGGGATTTGCAGAGAGCGAACTGAAGCATTCAAAAAACGAACCCCCCGCCCTGCCTGCGGCTGGCGGCGCTCCATCAGCGGAGCGTCGCCGGCACCGGCGCGCCGTGCTTCAACTCCCAATCCGGATTCGTGACTATTTCGGCGGCATCGAAATCGCCAAAAGCGAGAACGTTTCAAAGGGCGGCGTTTGCTTTGCAACCGAAAAGAATTATCATCTCGGCGAAGGCCTTATGGTGGCGTGCCCATACGACGAAAAAAGCCAGAACATCGAAGTCACAGCCCACGTCGTAAGCCGCCAGGAGATTCCTCAGAGCCATCGAAAAGTGTACCGGGTCAAATATAAGACGAACCCCTGACGGTTTTTGGAGTGCGGCGCCATGGCGCCGCTCTGGATAGGATCTGGCAGCGTAGAGTTTGTACATCTCAAAAGCCGCAGGGTCCAAAGAAGGACGCTGCGCTACAACGAAGGGATCTGTAGCGCAGCGTTCGCAGCGTGACGCTGCGGTTTTTCAGTTGGAAAACAGTCAGAGGTCGCAGAGTTTCTGGAACGCGAAACTTTACGCTACCAGCTACGCGGGAATGACGGCACTTGGCGGGTGAGCCAGGCTTGGTTGCAGCGCCGGCCGCGGTATACTACCCTCTCCCCTTTGAGACTGAAGGAGGCATGTTTTCAAAGCGAACCAACTGGTCACTTGAGAGTAACGAACTTAGCCTCTTGGTGAGCGAGCGGCAACGGCTCGGCTTGCCGGTGATCGATTTAACCGAATCAAATCCTACCCGGTGCGGTTTTCGCTACGAAGCGCCCAGCTTGCTGCGATCGCTTCACCAACCTGATGTCCTTAACTACACACCTGACCCGCGAGGCCCTCTTGCCGCGCGCCAAGCCGTAATGGACTACTACTCCGAGCGTGGAGCGCATCTCGATGCACGGCAAATTTTTCTGACGGCCAGCACCAGCGAAGCGTATTCGTTCGTCTTTAGGCTGTTGGCCGACGCGGGGGAGCAGGTGTTGACGCCGCAGCCCGGCTATCCGCTTTTCGACTTCCTCGCGCGGCTGAACGACGTCCAATGCGTTCCCTACCCTCTTATCTATGAAGAAGGTTGGCGCATCGATGAGGCAGCCTTCATTGCCCTCACGGCACGGCCTGCCTTGAAGCCCAAGGCCATCGTTGTGGTCCATCCCAATAACCCGGCTGGATCATTTGTTCACCCCGATGAGGTGCGCTTCCTGATCGATCAGTGCAGGAAGCAAAGCGCCGCTCTGATCGCCGACGAGGTGTTTTGGGACTACGTACGTCCGGGAAAACAGAGTGAGCGCGCCCCGAGCTTCGCGGGCGAAAACGGGGCGCTGGTTTTCACGCTGAGCGGTCTCTCTAAAATTTCAGCCTTACCTCAAATGAAATGCTCGTGGATTGTTGTGAATGGTCCGCCTGACTTGGCGGAGGAAGCGCTCGACCGGTTGGAAGTGATCGCCGATACCTACCTTTCTTTGAGCGCGCCCATCGCGGGCGCGCTTCCTGACCTGCTTGCCTCAAGGCACGCGCTTCAACCGCAGATCAGCGAGCGCCTGGCTGTCAATTCGAGATGTCTCAGTCAATTCATAGAAGCGGAGCCATCTGTCAGCCGCTTTGAAGCCGAAGGAGGTTGGAATGCCGTGGTGCGCGTTCCCGCGATCCGGACCGATGAAGCTTGGGCGGCCAGGCTGGCGCAAGAGGATGGCGTATTGGTTCATCCCGGGCACTTCTACGATTTTGAGCAGGAAAGCTGCCTTGTCGTAAGCCTGCTTCCGCCGGCCGAGATGTTTCAAGAAGGAATTAGAAGAATCGCCGCTCGCGTCCGTTCTGACCTCGAGCTCTTGTAGTGCAGCGCGGCCTGTGGCCGCAACCAAGGGAAATGTCATTCTGAGTGTCACATGGACCTTTGGCCCACCGATGTAGATGAAAGTCGCTGTGCCCTGCCACCCCCGCGAAAGCGGGGGTCCAGAACGGGACGAAACATCCGGGATTCCCGCTTACGCGGGAATGACGGGGTATGGATGACTTTCGAGAGAGCGAAGCGAAGGTAGCGCAGAGTTTCGCGTTTCAGAAACTCTATGGCTTTTGTTTTTTCGCGCAACCACCGCAGGGTCTAAAGGCGGACCCTGCGCTACAACGAAGGGATTTGTAGCGCAGCGTTCGCAGTGTGACGCTGCGGCTTTTCAGTTGGGAAACCGTCTCTCCGGTCTATTCCCGCCCGTGCAGTTGGTTGACGCGCGGAGCGCGGGCAGTTTAGGATTGCAACTGGTAAATTGTGCGGTTGCCGCGCCCTAAGG